>JAQGIX010000303.1 GCA_028290925.1 Phenylobacterium sp.
GCCCGGCTGGGCGACTGGCCGGACCTCGCCTGCGCCCGCTATCCGGCGCTGCTGGCCTTCGACCACGCCGGCCACCGCGTGCTGGCCATCGGTCGCGGCGCAGACCCCGCGGCAGCCCGGACCGCGGCGGACCGCGCGCTGGCCTGGCTCGACCGGCCGGCGATCCCCCCGCGGCCGCTGGACGCCGGCCTCACCGCCGACGATCCGGCCGCCTACGAGGCCGCGGTGGCCCAGGTGACGGGGCGGATCGCGGCCGGCGAGATCTTCCAGGCCAATATCGCCCGGCGCTGGCAGGGCCGGCTGCCCGGAGAGGCCCGGCCCGTCGATCTCCTGGCCCGGCTGGCTGGCACTAGCCCGGCGCCGTTCGCGGCCTATCTGCGCCTTGAGGATCGGGCGGTGGTCTCGAACTCGCCGGAGCGCTTCCTGCAGGTGCGGCGCGACGGTCAGGCGCTGATCGCCCGCACCGAGCCGATCAAGGGCACCGCGCCGCGCGGCCAGGGCGCGCAGGAGGACGCCGCCAACGCCGCCGCCCTGCTGGCCTCGGAGAAGGACCGCGCCGAGAACCTGATGATCTTCGACCTGATGCGCAACGACCTGGCCCGGGTCTGCGTGGCCGGCGAGGTCAGGACGCCGGAGCTCTTTCGGGTCGCGAGCTTCGCCAACGTCCACCATCTGGTCTCGACGGTGACCGGCCGGCTCGCGCCGGACCGCACCGCCATCGACCTGCTGCGCGCGGCCTTCCCGCCCGGCTCGATCACCGGCGCGCCGAAGGTCCAGGCCATGAAGGTCATCGCCGGGCTGGAGGCGCCGCGCGGACCGTTCTTCGGCGCCATGTTCCAGCTCGGATGCGACGGGAGCCTGGACTCCAGCGTGCTGATCCGCACGGCGGCCTTCGTGCGGGAAAAGGACGGCTGGGCGGTGGAGGCCCGGGCCGGGGCCGGCATCGTGGCGGACAGCGATCCGCGGCTCGAACGGCGGGAGACGGAGGCGAAGATCTCGGCGCTGGCCGCGGCGCTGGGCGGCGAGTCCGCCGGGAGCCGCCGCAGGTAATCGCAAAGAGATCGATCGGACTGATCATTTGAATCGGCGCCACCACCGCCGCGTCTGTGCTTGCCTACACCAGAGCTGGAGATCGTCCGCAGGCTTCGCGGGGGGAACCTTCGCCGTGTTTATTGGTTGTAGCTTCACGGGGCTGAGCGTTGGGGCTCCAGCCTGATTTCGCCATCTGGCCCGTGGCCATGCCCGCGGGCGCCCAGCATGGGGACCATCGGTTGCGGGATCGGTTCAGCACTCACCTGGGCATGCGCTCGCTCGATCCCATCCTGCGGCGGTTGCGCGGCCTTGCGAGCCTCTCCGATGCCGAGGTCGAGTTCGTCCGCGGCCTCGGCGACCGGCGCGAGCGCCGCGGCCAGGGCGAGCAGCTGGTGGCGGAGGGCGCCGCCGCCCGGCCACGCTTCGTGGTCTCCGGCTGGGCCTGTCGCCAGCGGCTGATGCCGGATGGCCGCCGCCAGATCTTCAGCCTGCTGCTCCCCGGCGACAGCTTCGGCTTCGGGACCCGCCCGGCGCTCTGCAGCGTCACGGCCCTGACCGCGCTCGACACCATGGACGCCGGGGCCCTGCAGGAGGCGGCCCGCCGTGGCGCCGCTCCGGGGCTCGCCCGGGCGCTGGCGGCCGCGGAGACGCTGGACGACGCCCTGCTCCTCGATCACGCCGTGCGGCTGGGCCGGATGACCGCCTTCGAGCGGGTGGCCCACTTCCTGCTCGAGCTGCAGCAGCGGCTGGAGATCGTAGGCCTCGGCGACCGCCAGCGCTTCCCCCTGCCCTTGACCCAGGAAATCCTGGCCGACGCGCTCGGCCTCTCCGTCGTCCACGTGAACCGCACCTTGCAGCAGCTCAGGCGCGCCGCCCTGCTCGAGCTGCGGTCCGGCGTGGCGATCCTGCTGGAGCCCGACGCGATGGCCCGGGTCTGCGATTATCGGGCGACGACCACGCTGGAGCCGAACAAGGCCGCATAGCGCTCGCGAAGCAGGTTCTTCTGCACCTTGCCCATCGTGTTGCGGGGCAGCTCGTCGACGAACATCACCCGCTTGGGCGCCTTGTAGGCCGCGAGCTGGGCCCTGGCCTGGGCGATCAGGGCCGCCTCGTCGCCCGCAAAGCCCCTCTGGCCGATCACCACCGCCACCACGCCCTCGCCGAAGTCCGGATGCGGCACGCCGATCACCGCGCTCTCGACGACGCCTGCCAGCTCGTCGAGCACCAGCTCGACCTCCTTGGGATAGACGTTGTAGCCGCCGGAGATGATCAGGTCCTTGGCCCGGCCGGAGATCCACACCCGGCCGTCCGGGTCCTGCCGGCCGACGTCGCCGGTGATGAAGAAGCCGTCGGCGGTGAATTCCTCGGCGGTCTTCCCGGGGTTGCGCCAATAGCCGGAGAACACGCTGGGCCCGCGGATCTCGACGACGCCGGTCTCGGCGCCCGCGATCCTAAGCTCCACCCCGGGCAGCGGATAGCCCACCGAGCCCGCGAGGCGGTCGCCGTCCAGGGGGTTGGAGGTGATGATCACCGCCTCGCTCATCCCGTAGCGCTCCAGGATGCGCTGGCCCGTGCGGTCCTCGAACTCGGCGAAGGTGGAGGGCAACAAGGGCGCCGAGCCGCAGATGAACAGCCGCATGTGCGCGGCCGTGTCACGGGTGAAGTCCGGGTTGGCCAGGAGGCGGGTGTAGAAGGTCGGCACGCCCATCATCACCGTGGCCCGGGACAAGCCCGCCAGCACCTCGGCGTCGGCGAACCTCGGCAGCCAGACCATCGGCGCCCCGCTCAGGAAGGCGCAGTGCAGGGCCACGAACAGGCCGTGGACGTGGAAGATCGGCAGGGCGTGCAGCAGCACGTCTTCGGCCGAGAAACCCCAGATCTCGTGCAGGGCCAGGGCGTTGGCCGCCAGATTGCCGTGGCTCAGCATCGCCCCCTTGCTGCGCCCCGTGGTGCCGGAGGTGTAGATGATCGCCGCCAGGTCGGCCGCCGCGCGCGCCACGGTTTCCTCCAGCGGCGCCGCGCCCTGCGCCTCGGCCACGAAGGCCGGCGGGTCACTGACGAACACCTTGGGCTCGGCGTCGGCGCGGAAGTAGTCGATCTCGGCGGCGGTGTAGGCGGCGTTCAGCGGCAGGAAGACCGCGCCGGCCTTCAGGGTCCCCAGATAGACCATCACCGCCTCGGGGCTCTTCTCCGCCTGCAGCGCCACCCGGTCGCCGGGCTCGACGCCCAGCGCGATCAGCCGGCCGGCCACCTGCGCGGCGCCCGCCTCCAGCGCGCCGTAGCTGATCGCCGCGCCGTCGCTCGTGAGGAAGCACGGCTTGGCCCGGTCCGCGGGAAAGCCGCCGGCCAGCCGGTCGTAGAGGTTCTCGCTCATCACCTGCTCCCTTTATGGCCGCGGCCGGCCCGGCGCCACCCTCCCGGGATGCGAAAAGCCTTGACGGTGGCGGAAATCTATGTTCTTCTTTTGTTCATGGTCTCGGCTACCGACATCGCGCGCGAACAGGACGCGGGTCTGAAGCGCCTCTACGAGCGCGGCCTCGAGCTCGCCGAGAAGGGGCAAGAGGACGCCAGGGCCGCCGCGACCGCCGATGAGCGGGCCCGGCTGGGCGCCGCCTTCCACCGCATCTGCCGCGGCGTCCGCCAGACCGCCGCGCTCAGGGTCAAGCTCGCGGGCGACGCGACGCGCTGTGACCGCGACGAGGCCGCCGAGGTCGTCCGCCTCGACGAACGCCGCCGCGCCCGGCG
>JAQGIX010000313.1 GCA_028290925.1 Phenylobacterium sp.
GATGACGATCTCGGGGAAGCTCTTGTCGTCGCGCAGCAGCACGTTGAAGCGCGGCTTCAGCTGCTTGATCAGGTTGATCTCGAGCAGCAGGGCGTCGGTCTCGGTGCGGGTGGTGACGAACTCCATCGACCGCGTCAGGTCGACCATGTGGGCGATGCGCTGGGTATGGAAGCGGCCCTGGGCGTACTGAATGACGCGCTTCTTCAGGCTGCGCGCCTTGCCCACGTAGAGCACCTCGCCGTCTTCGCCGATCATGCGGTAGACGCCCGGCTTGTCGGGCAGCCGCCTGACCTCGTCCTTGATCAGCGCGGCGCCCTTCAGGGGCGCGTCCGCGGGAACATCGAGCATAGCGCAGATATAGGACGCTTCGCCCCGGCGCGCGATGCGTTCAGGGACGTCTCAGGGCTGGGCGAGGAAGGCGTCGAGCGCGTCGGCGAAGGCCTGCGGCTGGTCAAGCATGATGAAGTGGGCCGAGGCGTCGATCCGCTTCAGGGCGATCGTCTTGGCCGGCGCGAAGGCGGCTTGATAGAGCGGGTCGACCGCGCCCGCATGCGCGCCCACCGGCACGTCGTCCGGATAGAGCAGGGTGATCGGCGTGTGGATGTCCGCGAGGCCGGGCCGCAGGTCGAGCGTGAGGTCGTCGTAGAGCGCGCGGCCTACCACGCCGCGGTCGCTGGCCATCGACCAGTCCAGGATGGTCGCGCGGCTGGCGTCTGAGACGGCCATGCGGGCCAGCTGCGGCTTCATCAGCCCGCGATAGGCGTCGTCGGCCATGGTCTTGCTGGAATCGCGCATCATGGCGGCCATCGGCCGGACGCGGTCGACGGTGGCCTGCGGCCCCAGGATCACCAGGGCGTAAAACGGCAGGGCGTCGACCACCATCGCCTTCTTCAGATGATCGCCGTGGTGCTGGGCCAGATAGAGCACGCTGGCCCCGCCCATGGAGTGGCCAATCACCGTGGCGGGCGTCAGTCTCTGTTCCACCAGATAGGCGTCGATCGCCTCGGCGGTGGGGACCAGGATGTCGCCCTGGGCGTTGCCGCGGGCCGGTTCGCCGGCGAAGCCCGCCACCTGGATCAGGTGGAGGCGGTAGTGGCCACGCAAGCGTTCGGCGCTGGCCTTCCATGTGGCCCGCGAGGCGGCGAGGCCGGGGATGAACACCAGGTCCTTCCCCTTGCCCACGATCTCGTCGGAGAACCGGTCGCGGACCACGATCCTGGAATCCGGGAAGAGCTTGTTGGGGTCCGTCGGTTGGGCGAGGGCCGGAACCGCCACGAGGAGGGCAGCGGCCAGGCCGAGAAGCGGTTTGAACATCTGAGTCCCTCAATCTCCGTCCGTTGGAGGACCCTACCGCTAGTCGCCGCCCGCGTCGTCGGATGCCGAGTTCAGACCTTGGCGAGGCCGCCGGCGATCCGGTCGTGGACTGCCTTGGTGAGCTTGATGTAGCCGCGCCTGGAGTCGTGGAAATAGATCGGCCCCTTGACCTTGGCCGCGTCGTAGCCGTCGGCGATCAGGTCCATCTTGCGCTGCTTGAAGGTGCCGGTCGTCTCGAGGGACGGCAGCACCCGCACGAACAGCGGCTGGGCGTAGGGTGGCAGGTCCTGGGCGATGTGGGCGCCGAACGCCTTGATGTCGAAGCCCGGCCCCACCACCAGGGCGGCCATGCCGGCCCGGCCCTCGGCGCCTTGAACCGCCACGCCATAGACATTGGCCTCCCGGACGCCGGGCGCCGCCTGCAGCCGCTCGGCCACCTCGTTGGTGGAGACGTTCTCGCCCTTCCAGCGGAACGTGTCGCCGATCCGGTCGACGAAATAGAAGTAGCCGTCGGCGTCCTGCTTCATCAGGTCGCCGGTGGCGAACCAGGCGTCGCCCTTCTCGAAGACGTCGCGCAGCACCTTCTTCTCGGACGCCGCCTTGTCGACGTAGCCGGAGTACTCGGCCCGCGCATCGCCGCCGATCTTGCCGATGCACTCGCCGATCTGGCCGGGCCCGGCCTCGACGCAGAAGCCGTTGGTCCCGCGGATCGGCTGCTCCGCCTCCACGTCGAACTGCACCAGCCGGATGTTGAACCGGCTGCGCAGCCATTTGGGCGCGCGCCCGATGGCCCCTTCCCGGCCGTCGAAGTTGAACATCGAGACGTTCCCCTCCGTCGCGCCGTAGAATTCGAGGATCTCGGGGATGCGGAAGCGCTGCTTCATCACCGGCCAGAGGTCGGGGCGCAGGCCGTTGCCGAACGCCAGCCGGATCTTGTGCCTGGTCTCGTCCTCGGACGGCGGCTGGTTCACCAGATAGCGGCAGAGCTCGCCGATGTAGACGAACATGGTGCAGCCTTCCGCCGCCACGTCGCCCCAGAAATGGCTGGCCGAGAAGCGCTTCTTCAGCACCACCGAGCCGCCGTTCAGCAGCGCCGCGCCCATGGCGCAGAGCCCGCCGGTGGCGTGGTAGAGCGGCAGGGTCACATAGATCCGGTCGGAGGGCTTGGCCCCCGTCGCCCCGGCGAAACCGCGCATGTAGAGCTGGGCCCGCACGTGGGTGATGCGCGCCGCCTTGGGCATGCCGGTGGTGCCTGAGGTGAAGATCAGCAGCGCCGTGTCGCTGGCCCGCATATCCTCGCGCACGATCCGGTCGGGCGGCAGCTGGCTGCAGCTCTTCAGCGCCTGCAGCAGGTCGCGCTGGCCGCCGTGCACCGGACCCAGCACCCACTGTTGCAGCGGCTTGTCGACCAACCCCTTCGCCGCCTCGAAGATCGGCGAGGTCTCGGCGTCGACGATCAGGTGGCTGGCGCCGGAGATGTTCAGGCAATGGGCCAGCGGCAGGCCGCCCAGCTGGTTGTTGATCAAGGCGGTGACCACGCCGATCTTGGAGAGGCCGTACCAGATGCAGAAGTACTCCAGCCGGTTGGGCATGAAGAGCGCCACCGTCTGGCCGCGGCGCAGGTTCAGCCCCTTGCCCCAGTGGGCGAAGCGGTTGGCGATGCCGTCCATCTCGGCATAGGTGACGGTGCGGCCCTCGAAGGTGATGGCCGGCCGCTCGCGCCACCGCTCCACCGCCGCCTGCAGATCGTCGCAGGCCAGGTTCTCGGAATCGGGAGCGATCGACTTCACCCGCCCAAGCGTCCGGTTCAGGCCGCGCAGGAAGCGCCACTCCCGCTGGAGCTTGGCCTTCAGGCTCATTCGATTCTCCGACTTGCGGCGCGAGCTTGACGGCGCGGCTCCGCGGCGGTCAAGCGGACCCTTGCCGGGCGATTGGCCGCACCGAGGGAGCGCCCGGCAAAACCGCTCCCTGGCCGCCGGGGGAAGGCCTATCGCAACACCCGACTGGCGCTTGGCGTCGCCGTACGGCGGGGAGGCCTCGACGCAGGATGGGGCGGCAAACTGCGATGCATAGATAGATTTACGATGCTATTACTCGGTGAAAATCTGCGCCTTATTTGTATTGATTAAATAATGTACGCGGGTCTGGCGGCTGTGTTCAGGCCCAGTCGCCTATATCCGGTCTACAATGGTCAAGCTTCGCTGCTCTTAGTTCGGAACCCTTGGCCAGCAGACCCGTTTGACCTCCTCGAAACTATTCCAGGAGGGACATCACATGTCCGTTAACCACAGCCGGACCACCAGCGGCGCCGCGCCGCAGGATTCCGACACACCGATGTTCGCGCCGATCCCGTCTTGGGAGCGCGGACGCAAGCGCCGCGGCGCGCGTAGCGCCACGGTGAGCAATTCCGCAGCCGCGCCGGTCACCGAAGACGAGGCCGCGCGCGAGGCGACGTTCGGCGCCGAGGGCGACGCCCCGTTCGTGGCGCCGAACCGCACCGTCGTGCGCCGCAGCGGCTCGGTGGCCCCGGCCGCGATCGCCGTGGGCCTGATCGCGCTCGCCGCGCTCGCCGCCGCCGGCTGGTACGCCACGCGGCCGGCCGACACGGCCATGACCCCCGGGGTCGCGCCGCCCACCACGATCGCCGCGGCGCCGCCGGTGAGCGGCGGGGCCAACACCGTGGCGGTCAACACCGCGCCCGCCATCCCCAGCGCCGCGGACACCGCTGCCGCGGCGCCGTCCTCGGCGACCACTACGACCACCACTCATCGGGCCGTCTCCACCCGCGCCACGGCATCCGCGGCGCCGGTGGTCCGCAGCCGGTCGACCACCTTCGCGGCGGCGCCCCACCGTTCGGTGACCTCGCGCAGCGCCACCTCGGCGGGCGTCAACACCGGCGCGACCCTGAGCCAGACGCCGGCCGGCGCCACGCCCTCGACGCCATCGACCGCCATGCCGCCCCCCGCCGCGACCACCCCGCCGGTGACCACCATGCCGACGCCGGCCCCGGCGCCCTCGACGACCACCATGCCGAGCGTCTCGCCCTCGCCGGTCAACCCGACCGCCCCGAGCAGCACGACGACGCCGAACACGACGACGACCACGACGGCCCCTCCGCCCCAGTAGGCCAATCCGGCCCGGGACGATCGATCAGGGCGGCTTCTGCGGAGGCCGCCCTTTTCGCATGCGCGGCCGTGTCGCATCGCAGCACGGGTGCGGTTTTGGCTATTTGCAGGGCTCAAGCAAGCATTCCCAAACTGCCAGCCGCGGGGCCCGTTCGAGACATGGTCAGCAAGAAAGATCTCACCGAGTGGGGCTCCGCCGGCATGGTGTTCATCTCCGGCGGCATGGCCGGCCACTACGCGTCCCTGGGCATGAGCCCCCTGCAGTGGGCCGGCGCGGCGGCTGCGGTGCTGGGCTCGGTGAGCGTCGCGGTCGCGGTCCGCGTCTGGCCCTCGCAGATGAAGGCCAAGGCCGCATCGCGCGACTGATCCGCCGCTAGTCGGGATAGACGTCGACGCCCAGGGCGGTGAGCAGCAGATGCTGCTGCGAGACGGTGATCTTCACGCCGGCGAAGCTTCCCAGCCCATTCAGGTCGAGCCCGGACAGCTCCGCCCCGCGCAGGTCGGCGCCGGCGAGCTTCGCGCCCGCCGTCAGCGCCTGGAAGAAATCGCCGCCGCTGAGGTCCGCCTGCTCCAGGTCCGCGCCGGTGAGATCGGCTTCGCGGAATGAGCACCGGGTCAGTTCGCAACCGCCCAGGCCCGCATCCGACAGGTCCGCCAGCTCCAGGTTGCAGTCACGGAAGCTGGCCGCGGCGCGCACCACCTTCGGCCCGAAGGCGCGGCTGAAATCGGCGCGATGGAAGCGGGCGCCGCGCAGGTTGCAGCCCTCGAACGCCACCCCCCAGAGACTGGACCGATCGATGTCGGCGAACGACAGATCGCAGCCCACGAAGCGCGCCTGATCCAGCTGCGAGAAGGCGAGGTCGACGCCCGAGTGGCTGTCCGGATCGGCGAAGCCGCAGCGCTCGAAGACCGCCTCGCGCAGGTCGGCGTGGGCGAACCGGCAGCGCACGAACTTGCAGCCTGAGAACCGCGCGCCCTGCAGGGTCACCGCGCTGAGCTGGGCGTCCGTGACGGTGCAATCGGTCAGCGCGACCTCGGCCAGGTCACGCTCGGCCCAGTCGACGCCCGACAGGTCGAGGCCGGCGTAGCGGCCGCCGGCTTCGGGATTCGGGGTGTCTGGCTCCGGCGGCGGAATCACTCGGCCGGCGCCACCGGCACCAGGATCTCGCCGCCGCTGTCGCGGAACTTCTTCGCCATCTCCTCGAGGCCCGAAGCCACCTCGTCAGTGACGTCATTTTGGGCCCTGGCCGCCTCGCGGATATCCTGGCTGATCTTCATCGAGCAGAACTTCGGCCCGCACATGGAGCAGAAGTGGGCGGTCTTGAACGCCTCCTTCGGCAGGCTCTCGTCGTGG
>JAQGIX010000323.1 GCA_028290925.1 Phenylobacterium sp.
TCGTCGTCTTCCTTCAGCCACTTGGTGACCTCGAGACCCGAGATCTCAGGCCTTGAGGTCACCAAGTGGCTCAAGGAAGACGATGATCTGGCTCAAATTCCCGTGGTCGCCGTCACCGCCTTCGCCATGAAAGGCGACGAGGAGCGCATCCGCGAGGGCGGCTGCGAGGCCTATATCTCCAAGCCGATTTCGGTCTCGCACTTCCTGGAGACCATCCGCCGGCTCCTGGAATAGGCCGATGTCCGCCAGGATCCTCGTCGTCGACGACATCGAGGCCAACGTCCGGCTGCTCGAAGCCAAGCTCGCCTCCGAATATTACGAGGTGCTGACCGCCGCCGACGGGCCCACGGCGCTGGCCATGGCGGCGGCCGAGAAGCCCGACATCGTGCTGCTGGACGTGATGATGCCCGGCATGGACGGCTTCTCCGTCTGCCGCCGGCTGAAGGACGACGCCGAGACGCGGCACATCCCGGTGGTGCTGGTCACCGCCCTCGACGGCCGCTCGGACCGCGTGGCCGGGCTCGAGGCCGGGGCCGACGAATTCCTCACCAAGCCCATCGACGACGTCATGCTGTTCGCCCGCGTCCGCAGCCTGACCCGGCTGAAGGCAGTGATCGACGAGCTGCGCGAGCGCGAAGCCTCGGGCCGCCGCATGGGCGTCATCGCCGGCGCCCACGCCCGGCTAGGCGGGACCGGCGGCCGCATCCTGGTGGTGGACGATCATGTCCGCCAGGCGCAGCGGGTGCTGGCCGAGCTCTCCGTCGAGCACCGACCCGTGGTGGAGAGCGAGCCCGACAAGGCGCTGATGACCGCCCGCGGGTCGGTGGACCTGGTGATCATCAACACCGACGCCCGCAGTTTCGATGGCCTCAGGCTGGCCGCCCAGATCCGCTCCGACGAGGCGACCCGCGGCCTGCCCGTGCTGGCCATCGTCGACTTCGACGACCGGCCCAAGGTGGTGAGGGCCCTGGAGATCGGGGTGAACGACATCCTGGCCCGGCCGATCGACCCGCAGGAGCTAGCGGCGCGGGCCCGCACCCAGATCCGCCGCAAGCGCTACACCGACTACCTGCGCGACAACCTCGACCACTCCCTTGAGCTGGCGGTCACCGACCAGCTCACCGGCCTGCACAACCGCCGCTACATGCAGGGTCGCCTCGACGCCCTGGTCAAGCGCGCCTCGGCCGGCGGCGAGCCGGTGGCCTGCCTGGTCATCGACATCGACCACTTCAAGAAGATCAACGACAGCTTCGGCCACCAGGTCGGCGACGACGTGCTGCGCGAGTTCGCCGTGCGCCTGGCCTCGAACGTGCGGGCCATCGACCTGCCGGTCCGCTACGGCGGCGAGGAGTTCGTGGTGGTCATGCCCGACACCCGGCTGGAGGACGCCCACCGCATCGCCGAGCGCATCCGCCTGCACGTGGCGGGCTCGCCGTTCCGCGTGCTGGGCGGAGAGGACCTGCTCAGCGTCACCATTTCCATCGGCGTGGCCGCCAGCCTCGGCCCCGAGGACAGCCCCCAGGCGCTGCTGCGCCGCGCCGACGAGGCCATGTATGAGGCCAAGGCCTCGGGCCGCAACCGGGTGATCGCCCGGGCGGCCTAGGCCGCCGGCGCTACGAACTGCGACAGCACGAGCCGGGGCTGAACGGCGGCGTTCGGCGCGCCCGCATGCAGGGCGCGCGGATGCATCAGGTAGAGGTCGCCGGGCTCGCCGGTCATCTCCTCCACCCGCAGGGGGACACCGGCCACCTCGGTTTCCCGCCCCATGAAGCGGGCGGCGCGGTCCCCGGCGTCCGACCCGGTCATCAGCTCAGCGAACCAGGCGTCCAGGGATGCCAGCCGCTGGCGCATCTCGCCGGAACGGACGGTCTCGCCGGCCGCGTCGGCCATCGCCTCCACGAGGCGGTGCGAACCGGTGGCGACCACTGTGCCGCCGCCCCGCGGCGCGAGGGGCCCAAGGATCAGGAACAGCCGGCCCACCATCTGCCGCCGCGCCGCGGGCTCGCAAGGGCCATCCAGGCGCCAGCTGCGGTGTGGCAGGGTCCAGGGCGCAGCGCTCGGGAAACAGACCAACGGCTGGCCCCAATGTGGCGGCGCCGCCCAGCCCGCGGGCGCGAACAGGTCGTCCAGCAGCGATCGGACCTTGGGCGTCGCCATGGCGTCGAAGGCGCCGGAGGCCAGCACCGCCTGGAAACCGAACGGCCGCTCGATGGTCCAGGTCGCAGGCTCGCCGGGCCGCGCGCCGTGGCGACGCGCTATGTCTCGCCACAGACGATCGGCCATGGCGTCGACGATGGACCGGGGGACGACCGCCTCAAGGCGGACGAGGCCGCGGGCTGCGAAACGCTCGCGGGCGGCATCGGTCAGGGGGTGGGGCGGCCTTCGCCCATCTGTGCTGCCTCCAAACGAAAAATGCCCGGCCAAAGCCGGGCGTCTTCGAGTAAAGACAGCCGGTTAGGCCGACTACTTGATCTTGCCCTCGCGGAACTCGACGTGCTTGCGCACGACCGGGTCGTACTTCTTCATCACCAGCTTGTCGGTCTTGGTGCGGGCGTTCTTCTTGGTCACGTAGAAGAAGCCGGTGTCCGCCGACGAGTTCAGGCGGATCTTGATGGAGGCGGGCTTCGCCATGGGAGGTCCTTAAGGCGCGGGGCCAGACGGCAAGCCGTCGGCGGGTGTTCGAAGAGCGGCGGAACATACGGACCGCCGCCTCAAAGTCAATGTCGCGGCCTAACCCTTCGCCATGAACGCCGCGAAGGCCGCCTTCCAGTCGGGATGCCAGCGGGAGAGGGCGGGGCGGTTCTCGATGATGTCGCCCACCGCCCAGGCCATCCGCTTTTCGTCGGTGGCGCGGTCCACGTCGTTGTCGGGGCACAGGATGTAGAAGTCGCCGCGCGCCAGGCCCTCCAGCATGAAGTCGACCACCTGCTGGGCGGTCCAGGCGGCCGCGGGCTTGTCCGCCCGGCCCGTGATCCCGGTGAAGGTGAAGCCGGGGATCAGGAGGTGCGCCGTGGTGCGGCAGGCGGGGTCCTGCCGCAGCTCGTGGGCCAGGGCCTCGGTTATCGACTTTACCGCCGCTTTGGAGAGGTTGTAGGCCGCGTTGCCCGGCGGGGTGGTGATACCCTGCTTGGAGCCGGTGTTGATGATCAGCCGCGGCGCCGCATCGGCGGTCATCGCCGGGACGAAGGCCTGCAGACCGTGCGCCACGCCCCAGAAGTTGACGTCCATCAGCCGGCGCCAGCCGGGCAGGTCCCTGGCCACCCCGCCCGGATTGAGACCGATGCCGGCGTTGTTCATCAGCACCGCCGGTGTCCCGAAGGCGGCGAGGGTGCGATCCCGCAGCGCCTCCACCTCCTCGAAGCGGCCGACGTCGGTGGCGACCGCGAGCGCGTCTTCGGGCCGTCCGGCCGCTGCGACCTCGGCCACGGCCCGCTCGAGCCGGTCGCCCGGCAGGTCGGCGAGCACGACCTTCAGCCCTGCGGCTGCGAAGGTCTTCGCGGCGGCCAGGCCGATGCCGCTCGCCGCGCCGGTGATCACGGCGACGCCCCCCGAAGCCAGGGCGGGGATCTTGGAAAGGTTCGGATTGGCCGGCATGGCGCGCTCCTCAGAGGTGAGCGGGCCTCATAGCGCCGGCGGTGAACCGCAGGAAGGGCTTCGGCCGGCCAGGGTCCTTGATCCGCTCCACCGATTCCCGGATCATCATCCGCGTGACGCTGGGCAGCGGCAGGGCCTGGGCCTCGTCGAAGTCCACCCAGGCGATCTCCTCAAGCTCGCCGCAGTCCGGCTGGCGATCGAGGCTCATCAGCCGCTCTGCGTCGGCGACCAGGAACCAGGTGTCGAACCGCTTGCCGACCTGCGGCGGGGTGATGGCGCGGGCCACCAGGTCGAGCGCTTCCAGGTCGGCCAGGGCGCCCTGCTCGACGAAGGTCCGCCAGGGCCCGGCCGCGGGCCGGCCCGGCG
>JAQGIX010000343.1 GCA_028290925.1 Phenylobacterium sp.
CGTGGAACACCGGGATGTCCAGGAGCTCCTGCAGCTCCGTCTCGATGCGGAAGCACTCCGGGCTCTTGATGTCCTCGAGGTTGATGCCCCCGAAGGTGACCCCGATGTTCTTCACCACGGTGATGACCTCGTCGGGATCGGTGGCGCTCACCTCGATGTCGATGGCGTCCACGTCGGCGAAGCGCTTGAAGAGCACGCCCTTGCCTTCCATCACCGGCTTGGCGGCCAGCGCGCCCAGGTTGCCGAGCCCCAGGATGGCCGTGCCGTTGGAGATCACCGCCACCAGGTTGCCCTTGGAGGTGTATTCGTAGGCGTCGTCCGGATTGGCGGCGATCGCCAGCACCGGCGCCGCCACGCCCGGCGAATAGGCCAGGCTGAGGTCCCGTTGCGTCGCCATCGGCTTGGTCGCGGCGATGGCGATCTTCCCGGGCGTCGGCTCCCGGTGGAACGCGAGGGCTTCCTCGTCGGTGAAGGTGCGCTTTTCGGCGTCGCTCATGGCGGCGGCGGTCCTTGGACATCGTCGGGCGTGGAAGCGGTCACCTATAGAGAGCCCCGCCCCGCCGAACAACCATCACCCTAGGGGATCACCGAGGGCGCCGCCGCGAACCAAGACGTGCTTGACTCATATGTAAGTCTGTACTTACGGTAAGTCATGGCTAACGCAACCGCCTTCGCCGCCCTGGCCGATCCGACCCGCCGCGAGGTGTTCGAACGCCTCGCCGCCGGACCGCGCTCGGTGGGCGACCTGGCGCAGGACCTGCCGGTCAGCCGGCCGGCGGTCTCCCAGCACCTGAAGGTGCTGAAGGCGGCCGGGCTGGTGACCGATCGGCCGGAAGGCGCGCGGCGCGTCTACCAGATCGACCCGCAGGGGCTGGGCCAACTGCGCGCCTGGCTCGACCGGTTCTGGGACCAGGCGCTGGAGGCCTTCAAGGCCGAGGTGGAAAAACCCGACGATGACGAGGAGGACGAGGCTTGAGCCAGACCATCACCCCAGCTGCGATCCGCAAGACGCTTGAGGTCCGCGCGACGCCGCAGAAGGCCTTTCAGGTGTTCACCGACGGCATCGACCGCTGGTGGCCGAAGGACCTCACCATCAGCAAGGCGCCGCTGAAGCAGGTGGTGATCGAGCCGCGGGTCGGCGGCCGCTGGTACGGGATCGACGTCGACGGCGCCGAGGACGACTGGGGCGACGTGCTGGCCTGGGAGCCGCCCGGCCGCCTGCTGCTCGCCTGGCGGATCAGCGGCAAGTGGGTCTGCGATCCGTCGGTGCATACCGAGGTGGAGGTCACCTTCACCGATCTCGGCGACGGGCGCTGCCGCGTCGACTTCGAACACCGCGACCTGGCGAACCTGGGCGAGGGCGCCGACACCGCCGCTGTCAGCATGGACAGCGGGTGGGGGGGCATCCTCGGCCGCTTCAAGGCCGCAGCTGAATCCTGATTTCAGAAGGAGACGAACATGTCCGAAGTGGTCATCCATGGCATTCCCGGCAGCGCCTATGTGCGCATGCCGCTCCTGGCCTGCGAGGAGAAGGGCGCCCCCTATCGCCTCGCCGCCATGCCGTTCGGAAGCACCCAGAGCCCCGAGCACCTGGCCCGCCAGCCGTTCGGGCGGATCCCGACGATCGAGCACGGCGACTTTCGGCTCTACGAGGTCCAGGCGATCCTCCGCTATATCGACCAGGTGTTCGACGGCCCCAGCCTGACGCCCGCCGACCCCAGGGCCCAGGCGCGCATGAACCAGGTGATGAACATCATGGACTGGTACGTCATGCCCTCGATCAGCGTTGGCATCGGCTTCAACCGGGTGATCAAGCCGATCCTGGGCCTGCCCGTGGACGAGGCCGCGGTGGCCGCCGCCGGGCCGCAGGCCAAGGTCTGCATCGCGGCGCTGGAGGATATCCTGGCGGACAAGCCCTATTTCGCCGGCGCGGCGGTCTCCCTGGCTGACCTGATGGCGGTGTCGCACCTCGACGTCTTCGCCGAGACGCCGGAGGGCGCCGAGATCATGGCCGGTTCCCCGCTGCTGGCCTGGCTCGACCGCATGGCCGAGCGCCCCAGCGTGCGGAAGACCGCCATGCGCAAACTGATGAACCTGCCCGAGCCCGCGCTCGCCTAGCGCCGGAAGTCATTGACCCGGACGCCTCCCTCGCGAGACTAGCAGTCCTGCTCGCGTTTCGCCGGGGGAGGCGCATCTGACCCAGCCGCTGAAGATCGCCGTGGCCGGCGCCCTCGGGCGCATGGGCCGCGCCGTGGCCGACATGGTCGGGGCGGAAGAGGGCTTGATGCTCGCCGCCCGTTTCGACTGCGGACCCGGCGAGGGGCTGGTCAGCCGCGACGACGCCCTGACCGCGGCGGAGGTGGTGATCGACTTCACGACGCCCTCAGCGTCGGTGACGCTGGCCGAGGCTGCGGCCGCGCGCGGCGGCCCGGCCCTGGTCATCGGCTCCACCGGTTTCGACGACGCGCAGCTGGCGGCGATCGCCAAGGCGGCTGAGCGGATCGCCATCGTGCGGGCCGGCAACTTCTCGCTGGGCGTGAACCTGCTGATGGGCCTGGTCGAACAGGCCGCGCGCCTGCTGCCGGCCGAGACCTACGACATCGAGGTCTTCGAGGCGCACCATCGCCGCAAGATCGACGCGCCGTCCGGCACCGGCCTGATGCTGGGCGAGGCCGCCGCGCACGGCCGCGGTGTGGATCTGGCCAAGGTGGCGGCGCGCGGCCGCGACGGGATCACCGGCCCCCGGGGGCCCGGCGACATCGGCTTCTCGGTGATGCGCGCGGGCGGGATCGTCGGCGAGCACAGCGTGGTCTTCGCCTCCGACGAGGAGATCCTGACGCTCTCGCACTCGGCCCGCGATCGCGGCCTGTTCGCCCGCGGCGCGCTCGCCGCCGCCCGCTGGGTCGCCGGCCGCCCGCCGGGCCAATACGACATGCGCGACGTCTTGAGCTTCAAGGGGCGCTAGACCATGGCCGACATCCTGGAGCTCGACGCCAGCGGCCAGATCGCCGCCCTGTCCGCCAAGCGCGTCTCCGCGGTCGAGCTGCTGAAGGCCGCCATGGCCCGCCACGAGCAGACGCACCCCTTGCTCAATGCGGTGGTCATGGCCGATCCGGAACGGGCCCTGGCCCGCGCCCGCGCCGTGGACGACCTGCGCGCCAAGGGCGAGCCCATCGGCCCGCTGGCCGGGGTGCCAATGACCATCAAGGACACTTTCGACGTGGTCGGCATGGCGGCCTCCTCGGGCCTCGAGGCGATGCGCCGGCGCCAGGCGGAGGACGCCACCGTCGTCGCCAGCGCGCGGGCGGCGGGCGCGGTGATCTGGGGCAAGACCAATGTGCCGGTGATGGCCGGCGACTGGCAGACCTTCAACGCGCTCTACGGGACCACCAACAATCCCTGGGACGTCGCCCGCACGACCGGCGGCTCCTCGGGCGGGGCGGCCGCGGCGCTCTGCGCCCGGATCACCGCGCTGGAGATCGGCTCCGACATCGGCGGCTCCTTGCGCGTGCCGGCGAGCTTCTGCGGCGTGTTCTCCCATAAGCCCACCTGGGGGCTCGTGCCCCAGCACGGCCACGTGCCGCCGCGGCCCGGCTCCTGGGTGGAACGCGACCTCAATGTGGTGGGGCCGATGGCCCGCTCGGCGCGGGACCTGCGGCTGCTGCTCTCGGTCATCGCCGGCGGCTCGGTCGCGCCCAAGGCGGCGCCGGCCGACCTGAAGACGGTCCGCATCGCGCTGTGGCTGGACGAGGCGCTGTTCCCGCTCGATCCGGAGGCCCGCGAGGTGATCGCCGGCCTGGCCAACGAGCTCGCCGCGGCCGGCGCCGAGGTCACGCCGATCCCCAGCCCCGTGGACGCCCGCGCCCTGATGGGCGCCTACCACACCCTGCTGGGCGGGGTGCTGGGCGAGGACCTGCCGCCGCAGGTCCTGCGGCAGATGCAGATGCTGCGGCCGTTCGCCAGGATGGCCATGAAGCGCGGCGCCGACCCGCTCTCGCCCTCGGCCATGGCGCTGGCCTACACGGCCACCCATCGCGAGTGGATGGAGGCCGACGCGGTGCGCTGCCGCCTGCGCCACGAGATCGGAGCCTTGTTCGATCGCTTCGATGCGGTGCTGGCGCCGATCACCCCGGTCGCGGCCTTCCCGCACGACCACCGGCCGTTCCAGACCCGCGCGCTTCGTCTCTCCACCGGGGCTGCGATCCCCTACAATTCGATGCTGAACTGGATCGCGCTGGCCACGGCGCTGGGCCTGCCGGCGACGGCGGTTCCGGCGGGCCGGACGGCCGTGGGGCTACCGGTGGGCGCCCAGCTCATCGGCCCGATCGGCGGCGACGCCCGCACGCTGGCCCTGGCCCAGGCGATCGACGAGAACCTCCGCGGCTTCGTCGCGCCCGGCGCGCGCACCGAGGTCAGGGTCTAGGGGCCACCCCCAAGGGAAAAGGCGCGGCCGTTCAGCCGCGCCTCTCCTTCGATCGTCAGACGTCGCTTAGTGGGCGCCGCCCTTGGTCTTGGCCGGGGCGGTCGGAGCCGGTGCGACCGGGGCGGACTTGGCCGCCGCTTCCGCCGCGTCCTTTTCCGCGCGCCGCGCGCCGCCGAGCATGCCGGGGAGCGCATAGTTGCCCTCGTGGCAGGCGTATTCGTAGAGCTGGCCCTTGAGCGCCCCGAACTCGTACTCCCCGCCCCAGGGCTTCTCCCAGACCGCCGGATCTTCGACCGTGAACTGGTAGTGCATCCGGGTCGGCGAGACGCGGGTGAAGCGCTCTGTGACCTTCAACGTCTTCCAGGAGCCGGCGAAGTTCATCTTCTCGGGGATGTTGGTGGTCTCCACCACCAGGGTGTCGCCTTCCCAGTGACCGATCGGGTCGCCCATCCACGGCCGCACGCCGTCGGTGCGGTGCGTCGCGTTCAGCCGCACGATGCGCAGGTCGTGCACCATCTCGACATCGATCGCGACGTAGTCCGGCGTTTGGATGAACTGGTAGTTGTTGTTGTAGAAGCCGTTGGGGAACATCGGCGGGCCGGCGTTGCGGCCGAAGCCCATGATGCAGCGCTCGCCGAGCGAGCGGGTCTCGTAGCTGTCGAACGAGCCCATGCCGCCGTAGCGCTGCATGCCGCCGCCGCCGGCGCCCGGCTTGCGCGGCGGGAACTGGCCGTTCTCGGTGGTGAGCAGCGAGGTGCGCGGCTGGCCGCCGACCCGCATGATCTGCGAACCCGGGTCGAGCCAGCCGATGTTGTAGCCGCCCACGTCGCCGCCGGCCGCCGCGAACTCGGGCCGGATGTTCTTCTCTTCGCCCTTCGGCGTCGGGGCGTTGGGGTCGGTGGGCTTGTTGCCGTCCGCGAACTGCCGCGCCATCTCGGCCTCTTCGGCCTTCACCGCGTCCGACGGCATGACCAGCTGCGTCCCGAACTTCGGGCTGCGGGTCATCGGCGTGAGCGTGGCGTTGGTCCAGTTGCCGGAAAGGTCGGGCTGGCCGAAGGCGTT
>JAQGIX010000347.1 GCA_028290925.1 Phenylobacterium sp.
GCCACTGCGGCCAAGCACGCGCCGGCTGCGGCCGCTCCGGTCGATCCCACGGTCATGCAACCGGGCTGGGCGCCGCCGAAACATAGCTGGGGCCACCCGGACCTCTCCGGCTACTGGACCAACGCCACCATCACACCCACGACGCGCAACTCGCGGCTGACCGACAAGGCGACCCTGTCGGCCGCGGAAGCCCGGGCGATGGAGAAGACCTGGACCGATGCGCTGGCCGCGGCCGACGCGCCCACCGACCCCGCCGCGGGGACGCAGGCCTACGAGGACAAGCCGAGCGAGGCGAAGCTGATCGCGATCCGGCCCGACTTCGGCGCGGCCGGCGGCGACGTGGGCGGCTACAACGCCTTCTGGCTGGATCCCGGCACCCACATCATGGAGGTGAACGGCGAGTTCCGGACCTCCATCATCACCACCGCCAACGGCCTGCCGCCGCCGCGCAAGGACGGGGCGCCGACCCGGGGCGGCGGCGGATACCGCGGCGACGTCTACGACAGCTACGAGACGCGCTCGCTGGGCGAGCGGTGCATCATGGGCTTCGGCGCCAACGCCGGCCCGCCGATGCTGGCCAACGGCTTCTACAACAACGACTATTACATCATCCAGACGCCCGACGCGGTGGTGATCCAGGTGGAACTGATCCACGACCTGCGGACCATCCGGCTCAAGGGCCAGCACCGCACCGACGGCGTGCGCCCCTGGATGGGCGACTCCATCGGTCACTTCGAGGGCGACACCCTGGTGGTCGAAACCACCAACATCCCGCAGGGGCAGGCCTTCTTCGGGTCGTGGAAGAATCTGAAGACCACGGAGTGGTTCACCCGCGTGTCGCCCACCCGCATCAACTACAGGTTCCAGGTGGAAGACCCCGACACGTGGGACAAGCCGTGGGGCGGCGAGTACGACTTCGCGCCGATGCACGGGATCATCTACGAATACGCCTGCCACGAGGGCAACTACGCCCTGCCCGCCATCCTGGCGGGGGCCCGGCGGGGCGAAACGGCGGCCCAGGCGCCCGCGGCGGCGAGCACCGGCGGCCGCTAGTCGCGGTGCGGGGGCCTCACCCGCGGCGGACCAGGACCACGCCGCCGATCACCAGCGCCAGGCCGGCGAGACGCAGGGCGGTCACGGGGTGACGCTCGAGGCCCAACGCCCCGAACTGATCGAGCGCCACGGCGGTGACGACCTGTCCGGCCACGGCCGCCGTGAACAGGGCGCCCACGCCGATCCGCGGGGCCCCGAAGGCGGCCACCGCGACGAAGAAGGCGCCATAGACGCCGCCAAGCCAGGCGTACCAGGGAAGTGAGCGCAGGCCGCCGCTGTCGATCCGCGCGCCCGTGAACGCGGCCAGCGCCGCAAGCCCCAACGACCCGATGACGAAGGAAGCCAGCGCGGCGGCGACGGGGGAACCCAGGGGGCGCGCCAGCAGCGCATTGGTGGGCGCCTGGACGGCCATGCCTGCCCCGCCGAGCACAGCCAGAAGGATGATCAGCCAGCCGAGCGTCATGATCCGCTCCTCCGTCGCGCCGCGGGAAAGCCGCGCCGTGCCGCTTGGTTCCTTTCCGCAACAGCGCGGCCGTGGGCTTACACCCTTGTAAGTCCGGGGCGAGGCGGCTGCGGCGCGGCTCCGCGATAGTGGCCTCCAAGGCTCGGACTGGGCCGCTCTTGGAGACCGAAGTGAGTAGGAAGGTCTGGCTGGGAGGCGCTTTCGCCCTGCTGTTTGCGGGCGGTCTTTGCCTCGTGTCGCCGCGCCTCGGCGGATTGGCCCTCATCCTGCTCGCCCTCGGGGCGGTGGCGGCCTTCGCCTACCGTCTCCTCTGAGCGCACCCCTTTCCGCGATTGAGCGACGAACGCACGCCGGTGGTTAGAGCGTGAGCGTGGGAGACTTGTGATGCCGGGTTTCGCCGCGTCCATGCCGGGACGCACGCGCGGACGTTCAAAGGCCTGGGCCGCCGCCGCGGCCGGCCTGCTGGCGGGCTGCGCGAGCTATTCGCCGCTGCCCCTGACGCCCACGCCGCAGCTCGCCCCATCCGTCGATCGGCTGGCCCACGACCAGCCGCTGCCGGCCGGCCCGCTGACGGTGGCCCAGGTCACCGCGCTCGCGGTGCAGAACAACCCCGACCTGCGGGCGTTCCGCGCCCAGCACGGCGTCGCCCAGGCGCAGTTGATCCAGGCCGGCGTGCTGCCCAATCCCCTGCTCAACATGGCCGTGCTGCCGCTGCTGGCCGGCGTCGGCACCACCACCGCCTGGAACGCCGCCCTGAACTTCAACTTCGGCGCCCTCGTCACCTATCGCACCCATAAGGAGGCCGCGCAGAAGACGGTGCAGCAGGTCGACGCCAATATCCTCTGGCGCGAGTGGCAGCTGGCCGGCGAGGCGCGGCTGCTGGCCGTCGACCTGATCGAGGGCCAGCGCAGCGTCGCGGTCCTGGCCCAGTCGCGCGACCTGCTGGCGGCGCGGGGACAGCGGCTGGAGACCGCGCTCGGGGCCGGCAACCTGACCCTGGCCGACGCCGCGCCCTACCTCGCGGCGCGGCAGGCGGCCCAGACCCTGCTCGACGACACGCAGCGCCGGCTGCTGGCCCAGCGGCATCAGCTGAACGCCCTGCTGGGCCTGGCGCCCGAGGCGGTCGTGCCCCTGGCCGACACCGTGGACCTGCCGCCGCTGGATCCCGCGGCCATCGAGCGGGACCTGCCCAACCTGCCGCATCGCCGGCCGGACCTGGTGGCCCTGCAGCTGGGCTATGCGGCGCAGGACGCCAAGCTGCGCACCGCCCTCCTGTCGCAGTTTCCCGCGCTGACGCTGGGGGTCCAGGCGAGCAGCGACAACGCCAATGTGCGCAACGGCGGCCCGACCGCCAGCCTCGGCCTGCCGATCTTCGATCGCAACCAGGGCGGCGTCGCCGTCGAACAGGCCACGCGCGTGCAGCTGCATGAGGAATATGCCGCCCGGCTGACCGCCGCCGTGGGCGAGGTCCGCGCCCGGCTGAGCGAGATCGCGGCGACCCAGCGCCAGCTGCGGCAGGTGCGCGCCGACCTACCCATCGCCGAACAGCGGGCCGCCCGCGCCGGGGCGGCGCTCAGCACCCACGACATCGACCAGCGGGCCTATGTGGACCTGGTCAACGCCTGGCTGCTCCGCGCCGCCCAGGTCGTCGGCCTCGAACAGATCCTGCTGGAGCAGCAGGTGGCGATCGCCACCGTCGTCGGCGCCGGACTGCCTTCCATCCAACCACCGCCGCAGGAGGCTGCGCGATGAGGTCGCGTTCCATTCCCCCCGCGATCCTCGCCGTGGGCGCCGTGGCGGCGCTCGCCGCCTGCAGCCCCAAGCCGGCGCCCCCGCCGGCCCCGAGCGTGCTGGTGCGCACGCAAGCTGCGGTCCAGGGGACCGTGCCGGACGTGGTGACGGTCTACGGCGCCGCCGCGCCGGCCACCGGGGCGCTGGCGACGCTCAGCCTGCGCCAGCCGGCGCAGGTGGACGCCATCCTGGTCGCCCCGGGCGCGGTGGTGACGGCCGGCCAGCGGCTGCTGAGCTACACCCTCAATCCCGCCTCGGTCGCGGCCTACCGCCAGGCCACGGCGGCCTTGGCGCTGGCCCAGGCCCAGGTTGCGCACGCCAACCAGCTGTTCGCCCAGCAGCTCGCCACCCGCGATCAGGTGGCGCAGGCCGAGGCCAGCCTGCGCACCGCCCAGGCGAACCTCGCGGCGCTCAGCCAGCAGGGGGCCGGCGTCGCGTCCGGCGCGGTGGCGACGCCCGTCGACGGGGTGGTGGTCTCGATCCCTGTCGCCGTGGGCGACCAGACGGCGGCCGGCGCGCCGCTGGTCACCGTCGCCCGCCGGGGCGGCCTGGTGATCACCGCCGGGTTCGAACCGGCGGCGGCGGCGCGGTTGCGCGTCGGCCAGCCGGCGACCCTGCAGAGCCTGGCGGCGGGCCTGCCGGCGGTCCAGGGGAGCGTCGCTAGGGTGTCCGGCGCGCTCAACCCGCGCACCCGGCTGATCGACGCCGATATCGCCGCGCCGGGCGGCAGCCTGATCCTCGGCGACGCCTATCGCGCCATGGTCACGGTCGGCCAGGTCAGCGGCTGGCTGGCCCCGCACGTCGGGGTGCTCAACGACGGACAGCGCGACTACGTCTTCCAGGTCAGCGGCGGCCACGCCCGGCGGGTCGACGTCAGCCTGATCCGCAGCGACGGCAATATCGACGTGGTCCAGGGCCCGCTCGACCCGCACCTGCCGCTGGTCGCGGACGGCGCCTACCAGCTGGAAGCCGGGGCGCTGGTGCGCACCGCCAGCGCGCGATGAACCCCGCACAATGAACTTCGTCGGCTTCATCGAGGCGCAATGGCGCGCGATCCTGCTGGTCGCGTTCGCGCTGGCGGCGGCGGGCCTGGCGATGGCGGTCTCGTTGCCGGTCGGCCTGTTCCCGCAGGTCGCCTTCCCGCGCGTGGTGGTCGACCTCGACGCCGGCAGCCGCCCGGCCGACCAGACCGCCTTGCTGGTCACCCGGCCAGTCGAGGAGGCGGTCCGCATGGTGCCGGGCGTGCTCGACGTGCGCTCCGAGACCAGCCGTGGCTCCGCGCAGGTCTCCATCGACTTCGGCTGGGGGCGCGACATGACCGCCTCGACCCTGCTGGTCGACGCCGCCATCGCCAAGACCCTCCCCGACCTGCCGCCGGGCGCCGTCTACAACGTCCGGCGGATGGACCCGACGGTCTTCCCGATCATCTCCTACGCCCTGGAGTCCGACACCACCTCGCCGGTGGCGTTGCAGGACCTCGCCCAATACCAGATCAAGCCGCTGCTCTCCTCGATCCCCGGCCTGTCGCGGGTCGCCGTCCAGGGCGGCGACATCTCCGAGGTGGAGGTGCTGGCCGACACGCAGCGGCTGGCCGCCTACGGACTGTCGATGACCGACCTCGGCAAGGCGCTCAGCGCCGGCAACAGCCTGCAGGCGGTGGGTCGGCTGCAGGACCGCGGCAAGCTGTTCCTGGTGATCTCCAACCGCAGCATCGTGCGCGCCGCCGAGGTGGGCCAGGTGGTGGTGCGCTCCGATCCGACCGGCGTGGTGCGGGTGCGCGACGTGGCCACGGTGGTCGACGGGGTCATGCCGCAATGGACGCGGGTGGTGGAGGACGGCCGTCCGGCGGTGCTGTTCAACGTCTATGAACAGCCGGACGGCAACGCTGTGCAGATCGCGGCGGGCGTGCAGGCCAAGCTCGCCGCCTTCAAGCTGCCGCCCGGCGTGCGCCTGGTGAAGTGGTACGACCAGAGCGAGCTGGTCACCCAGTCGGCCGCAAGCTTGCGCGACGCGGTGATGATCGTCATGGTGCTGGACTCCATCGTGCTTATCATGATCCTGCGAAGCAGGCGGGTGACGCTGATCGCCATCCTGGTGGTGCCGGCGACGCTCGCCGCGACCGTGCTCGTGCTGAGCATCGCGGGCATGAGCTTCAACATCATGACCATGGGCGGCGTCGCCGCGGCGGTGGGCCTGCTGATCGACGACGTGATCGTCATGGTCGAGCACATCGCCCGGCGGGCCGGAGCCCCGCGGCCGGACGGCGGCGTCGCCGGGGCCGAGGCGGTCATGCCGGCGGCGCGGGAGTTCATGACGCCGCTGACCGGCTCGAGCCTCGCCACCCTGATCGTCTTCCTGCCGCTGAGCTTCCTGGACGGGGTGACCGGCGCCTTCTCGAAGGCGCTGTCGGTGACCATGGCCGCGGCGCTGGCCATCTCCTACCTGATGACCGCCCTCGTCGTGCCGGTGCTGGCGCGCCGCCTGGTCGATTTCCAGCGTTGGCGCGATCCGGGGGCCGGCAAGACCAGCTGGCTGGCGCGCCAGCACCTGCGGGTGCTCGACGTCCTGTTCGGGCGGCCGTGGATCCTGGCCGTGGTCTTCGCGGTGCTGCTGGCCGTCGGCTTCATGGCCTCGCGGGCGGTGCCCACCGGCTTCATGCCCAAGGTGGACGAGGGCGGCTTCATCATCGACTACACGACCAAGCCCGGGACCTCGCTCGAGGAGACCGGCCGCGAGGTGGGCCAGATCGACGCCATGCTCAAGGACAACCCTTAGGTCGAGAACTTCTCGCGCCGGCTGGGCACGGGGCTCGGCGGCAACCTCGGCCAGAGCTATCACGGCGACTACTTCGTGCGCCTGAAGCCCGGCCACAAGCGCTCCACCCCCGAGGTGATGGCCGCCGTACTGGCCCAGACCACCGCCCTGGCGCCCGGCGTGCAGATCGAGGTCGCCCAGCTGATGGAGGACCTGATCGGCGATCTGACGGCCGTGCCGCAGCCCATTGAGGTCAAGCTCTACGGCGCCGACACCACCACCCTGATCCCGCAGGCCGAAAAGGTCGCCGCCGCCATCCGCAAGATCGCCGGCGTCGTCGAAGTGAAGAGCGGCGTGAAGCTGGCCGGTGACGCCCTCGACGTGCGCATCGACCCGGTGCGCGCCGGCCTGGAGGGCATGACCCCCGACGAGGTGACCCAGGCGCTGTCCACCGCCATCGCCGGCTCGGTGGTCACCAACCTGCCGCAGCCGACCAAGATCGTCGGCGTCCGCGTGCGGCTGCCCGATGCGCTGAGCCTGCGCGAGCCCGACCTGGCGGCCCTGCCGATCCGCGCCCTGGACGGCCATGTGTTCCCGCTGAGCCGGGTGGCGACCATCATCCCCGTCACCGGCCAGCCGGAGATCTCACGCGACAACCTGCAGCCGATGATCGCGGTCACCGGCCGGATCGAAGGCCGCGGCATGGGCGCGGCGGTCGGCGACGTGAAGACGGCGCTGGCCCAGCCCGGCATGCTGGGCCCCGGCGTGCGCTATGAGCTCGGCGGCCTCTACCAGCAGCAGCAGATCGCCTTCGCCGGCCTCGCCAAGGTGTTCATCGCCGCCCTGATCGCCGAGTTCATCCTGCTGCTGGTGATCTATCGCCGGCTGTGGCTGCCGGTGATCATCATCGGCTGCTCGCTGCTCTCGACCACGGCGGTGTTCACCGCGCTGTTCCTCACCAAGGTGGAGCTGAACATAACCGCGCTGATGGGCATGACCATGATCATCGGCATCGGCACGGAGATGGCGATCTTCTTCGTCTCCGAATACGCCGAGTTCGTCGAGCGGATGCCGACCCGCGATGCGCTGCGCCAGGCGGCC
>JAQGIX010000348.1 GCA_028290925.1 Phenylobacterium sp.
TGCTCAGGGGTCTCGGCGGCCAGCGCGCAGGCCTGCAGGTCTTCGGCCAGGCTCGCCGCCTGCTCCGCGAAGCGGGCCAGGAGCCGGCCGTGCCGCTCCATCATCTCGGCGTCGCTGTCCATAGAACGAAAGAAGAACATGGATTCTCGCCGACGTCAAGCTTGAGGATCGAATTCCTAGTCGCTTCCGCCGTCTCGTCCTCTATCCCGCGGCGCCGTCGCGCCACTTGAGGATGAGCTTCCGCCCGCGAATCTCGAACGATTCGAGATGGTTCAGGAAGCTCAGGCCCAGGAGCGAGCTGCTCATCGGGGCCTGGTTGATGGTCATCTTGAAGGTCTCCAGCGAGATCGGCCCCACCTCCAGGCGCTGCGCCGTGTAGGGCGCGCCATGGCCGACGCCGTTCGCCGTCTCGGCGACGTCGTCGAAGCGAAGCCTGTCCACCGCGACGCCCAGCCGGCGCGCATCGTCGGGGCTGAGCACCGTGTCGCTGGCCCCGGTGTCGACCATGAACCGCACGCGCTGGCCGTTCACCTTGCCCACCACCACGAAGGCGCCCTGCTCGTCTTGCGGGATCACCAGCACATGGTCGGCCGTGGTCACCGGCTCGCCGGCGCTGAACGCCAGCCGCAGGTGCTGCGGCACGCCGGCCAGCTCTTCGCGGTAGGCGAACCCCAGCGCCAGGACCGCCACGACGGCCACCCAGATCGCCGCATCGCGCAGGTGTTGGGCGAACGCGCCGCGCCGGGCCCGGAAGATGCCCGCGGAGACCAGGATCACGACGCCCACCCCGTAGGCGACGTCGGCCCAGTCGTCCGGCGTGCGGACCGCCTCCGGAAACGCCCTGGCCAGGGCTATGACGATCCCGCCGAGCGCGGCGAACAACACCAACCACAGGCCGCGCCGGCCCCGTGCGGGCGGCGCTTGCGGCGCCTCCGACCCCCACGGTCCGCGCTCATTCGACATGCGATCGTCCCTCGCTGGGGGCTCGCGCCTCAGGGCGCGGGCTTGCCGCTGGCCGCCAAGGCTTCCTTCAGGCCCGGGGCGAACTGCGCGCCATAGGGGGCGGTGATCGACGAGCCCGCGAAGGCCGCGCCGAACGGCTCGCTGCGGCCGCCCAGGCATTTTCCAAGGAAGCGCTCGCTGGTGGCGAAGAAGGCGATGTTGTTCTCCGGCCGCGCGAAGCCGTGCCCTTCGTCGGGGAAGACCACGTAGGTGACCGGCAGGCCCTTGGCCTTCATGGCGTCGACGATCTGCTGCGCCTCGCGCGGGTTGACCCGCGGGTCGTTGGCGCCCTGGCCGATCAGCAGCGGCCTTTGGATGGCGTCGGCCTTGAACAGCGGCGAGGCGGCCTTCAGCACGGCCAGGCCCTGCGGCGTGCCGGGATCGCCCATCCGGCGGTACATCTGCCGCCGGCCGGATTCCCAGTAGGCCGGGATCGCCGCCAGCAGGGTGTTGAGGTTCGAGGGGCCGACGATGTCCACGCCGCAGGCGAACTCGGTGGGGGTGAAGGTGAGGCCCGCCAGCGTCGCATAGCCGCCGTAGGAGCCGCCCATGACGGCGACCTTGTCCTTGGTGGTGACGCCCTTCTTCACGGCCCAGTCGACGGCGTCGATCAGGTCGTCGTGCATCTTCAGGCCCCACTGCAGGTTGCCCGCGGCGAGGTAGGTCTTCCCGAAGCCGGTGGACGCCCGGTAGTTCGGCTGCAGCACGGCGTAGCCGCGGTTCGCCAACCACTGGGGCAGGCTCGAGTAGCCGTAGGAATCCCGCGCCCAGGGGCCGCCGTGCACCAGCAGCACCATCGGCACGGGATGGGCCGGCCGGCCCGAGGCGTCGGTCGCGACGCCCGGCGGCAGGGTCAGGTAGGAGACCTCCGTCAGGCCGTCGCGGGTCTTGATCTCCACCGGATGCATGGCCGCCAGGGTGGCGGTCTCCAGGTCCGGCCGGGTGGTGAACAGCTTGGTCAGCCGCTTGGCCTTGCGGTCGTAGAGGTAGTAGGCGGCCGGCGAGGTCACCGGGTCGACGGCCACGGTCCACAGCCGGTCGTCGTCGGTCCGCGAGGTGACCGAGATCTGGCCCTTCAGGTGGCGCTTCAGGAAGGCGAGGTCGCCCTTGATCGCCGGGTCCAGCGCCGTCCACTCGGTCTTCAGGTAGTTGACGGCGTAGGCCTGCACCTTGCCGGTCTTCGGATCGCCGAGCGCGCCGCCGATGTCGGCGCGCGGGTCCTGCGCGACGACGGTGCGCGCCCCGGTGGCGGTGTCCTGCGCCACGAGGGCGGCGGTGTTGCGGCCGCGGCTGTCGAGCCAATAGCGGATCTTGCCGTCGTAGCTGTAGGAGAGCGGCGAGGTGCCGTCGGAATCCTCGAAGGCGATGGTCTCCTCCGGCTTGGCGGCGACCTGGTCGTGGTCCACGCGATAGATCTCGAAGCCGCCGTCGGGCGTGGGCTTGGTGGCGCTGCGGATGTTGAGCTGCTCGTCGATCCCGTAGCCGGCGAACCCGTCGTTCTTCATCACCAGGGTCAACTGGCCGGTCTTCAGGTCCAGGCTGTAGACGTCGTGCCAGCGGGCATCGCGGTTGTTGATCCCCACCAGGATGCGGCCCTTCACCAGGCGGCTCTCACCCAGCACCTCGACCCGGGTCTTCTCGAAGGGGGTGAGGGTCTTTTGCGCACCGGTGGCGACGTCGACGCCGTAGAGCAGGAAGTTCTCGTCGCCGCCCTTGTCGTTGACGAACAGGATCATCGAGGAGTCGGGCGACCAGAAGTAGCTGCGGATCGGCCGGACCTTCTCGTCGGTCAGCGGGCGGGTCTTGGCCGGATCGGCGGTGGACGCCACCCAGATGTTCATCACCCCGTTGCGCGGCGCGAGCCAGGAGAGCCACTTGCCGTCGGGGCTGATCCGGCCGGCCGCGCGGCTCGGATTGCCGAACAGCTTGGTGCGCTCGATGAGCGGCGGCGCGGCGGCCGGCGCGGCGGGCGGCTTGGCGACAGAAGCGGTGGCGATGGCGGCGGTGGCCGCGGCGCAGGCCAGCAGAAGACGGCGCATGAGAATTTCCCTCCCCAGGGTTGTGCGTGGCAGGCTAATCCGACCGGGGCGGGTCCGCTAGGGTCGGAGGGGGCGAACCTTCGCCGCAGCCTCGGCCGCCCGGGCGCGGGCCGTCCCGGTGTCCGCCGCGCGGGCCAGGGCCACGCCCATGCGCCGACGCAGGAAGCTCTCCGGCTTGCCGAACAGGCGCAGGTCGGCGCCGGGCACGGCGAGGGCCTCGGCGACGCCATCGAAGGCGATGCCTCGCGCCTCCAGGCCGCCGTAGATCACCGCACTGGCGCCCGGCTCGCGCAGGGCCACGTCCACCGGCAGGCCGAGGATGGCGCGGGCGTGCAGCGCGAATTCGCTCTGGTGTTGGGTGACCAGGGTCACCAGGCCGGTGTCGTGCGGCCGGGGGCTGACCTCGGAGAACCAGACCTCGTCGCCGCGGACGAACAGCTCGACGCCGAAGATCCCCAGCCCGCCCAGCGCATCGGTGACCCGGCCGGCGATTTCGCGGGCCCGGGCCAGCGCCGCCGGGCTCATGGCCTGCGGCTGCCAGCTCTCCACGTAGTCGCCCTTCACCTGCCGATGTCCGATGGGCTCGCAGAAGCTGGTGACGACCGCGCCGTCCCGCAGGCTGCGGACGGTGAGCTGGGTGATCTCGAAATCGAAGGCGACGCGGCCCTCCACGATGACACGCGGCTGCTCGACGCGGCCGCCCTCCAGGGCGTAGCGCCAGGCCGCGGCGATCTGGTCGGGGCCTTCCACGTAGGACTGGCCCTTGCCGGAGGAGCTCATCACCGGCTTCACGAAGCAGGGGAAGCCGGCGGCCTCGGCCGCGGCCTTGGCCAGCTCGGCCTCCGACGAGGCGAAGGCGTAGGCCGAGGTGGGCAGGCCGAGCTCTTCCGCCGCGAGCCGGCGGATGCCCTCGCGGTTCATGGTCAGCTGCGCGGCGCGCGCGGTGGGGATGACGATGGCCAGGCCCTCCGCCTCGATGCGCACCAGCTCGTCGGTGGCGATGGCCTCGATCTCCGGCACGATCAGGTGCGGCCGCTCGGCCTCGACCAGCGCCCGGAGCGCCGCGCCGTCGGTCATGGCGGTCACATGGCTGCGGTGGGCGACCTGCATGGCGGGCGCGTTCGCATAACGATCGACCGCGATCACCTCGCAGCCCAGCCGCTGCAGCTCGATCGCCACCTCCTTGCCGAGCTCGCCCGAGCCGAGGAGCATCACCTTCACCGCCGTGGGCGAGAGGGGTGTGCCCAGGCGCATGGCGTTTAGAGCTTGGCCTTGGCCGCGGCGGCCACGCCCTCGGGCGTGATGCCGAAGTGGTGGTAGAGGGCCTTGTCGGGGGCGCTGGCGCCGAAGCTGGCCATGCCGACGAAGACCCCGTCCTCGCCGATGAAGCGCTCCCAGCCCATGCGGACCCCGGCCTCCACGGCCACCCGCACCGCCGTCTCCCCGATCACCGCGGCCTGGTAGTCGGCGGGCGCGGCCTCGAACAGCTCCCAGCAGGGAGTGGAGACCACCCGCGCGCCGATCCCGTCCTCTTCCAGCAGCGCCCGGGCCGCGATGGCGACGCCCACCTCCGAGCCGGAGGCGAAGATCGTCACCTGGGCGGGCAGGGTGGCGGCGGCCAGCTGATAGGCGCCGCGCGCGCTGAGGTTCTCGCCGATCGGGGTGGTGCGCACCGCCGCGACCTTCTGGCGCGACAGCGCCATCACCGAGGGCGTGGCCTTGGCGTCGAGCGCCAGCTTCCAGCACTCGGCGACCTCCACCGCATCGGCCGGACGGAAGACGTTGAGGTTGGGCATGGCGCGCAGGGCGGCCAGGTGCTCCACCGGCTGGTGGGTGGGGCCGTCTTCGCCGAGCCCGATGGAATCGTGGGTGCCCACGTGGATCACCCGGATGCCCATCAGCGCCGCCAGCCGGATCGCCGGGCGGCTGTAGTCGGTGAACACCAGGAAGGTCCCGCCGTAGGGGATCACCCCGCCATGCACGGCCATGCCGTTCATCGCCGCGGCCATGCCGAACTCGCGGACGCCGTAGTTGATATAGCGGCCGGCGTAGTCGGGGGCGTCGAGGACCTGGGTGTTCTTGACGTAGGTGTTATTGGAGCCGGTGAGGTCGGCCGAGCCGCCGACCAGCTCGGGGATCTCGCCGAAGATGCGCTCCAGCACCGCGCCGGAATGCTGGCGGGTGGCGGCGGCCGGCCTGGAGGCCTCCGCCTCGGCGATGAAGGCGTCGAGGCGCTCGAGGGCGTGGCGGGGCAGCTCGCCCGAGATCGCCCGCTCGAATTCAGCCCGTGCGCCGGCGGCGGCGAGCCTGGCTTCCCAGGCCTGGCGCAGCTTGCGGCCGCGCCGCCCGGCCGCGCGCCAGGGGCGGTAGGCCTCGTCGGGGACCACGAAGGCCTCGTGCGGCCAGCCGAGGTTCGCCCGGGTGGCGGCGACCTCGTCGGAGCCCAGCGCCTTGCCGTGCACGTCGTGGGTGCCCTCGAAGTTGGGCGCGCCCTTGCCGATGGTGGTGCGGCAGGCGATCAGCGTCGGCTTGTCCTGGCGCACAGCCCAGGCCAGCGCCCGGCGGATCTGGCCCACGTCGTGGCCGTCGATGGCCCTGACCGCCCAGCCGGCGGCCTTGAACCGGCCGAGCTGGTCGGTGGCGTCGGACAGCCCGATGGCGCCGTCGATGGTGATGCGGTTGTCGTCCCAGAGCACGGTCAGCCGGTCGAGCTTCAGCCGGCCGGCCAGGCTGATCGCCTCCTGGCTGACGCCCTCCATCAGGCAGCCGTCGCCCGCCACCACCCAGGTGCGGTGGTCCACGAGGTCCGCCCCGAACCGCGCCGCCAGGTGTCGCTCGGCGATGGCCATGCCGACCGAGGCGGCGAGCCCCTGGCCCAGCGGGCCGGTGGTGACCTCGACGCCGGGGGTGTGGCCGTATTCCGGATGGCCCGGCGTCATCGAGCCCAGCTGGCGGAAGGCCTTCAGCTGGTCGAGCGTCAGGGCCTTGAAGCCCGAGAGGTGCAGCAGGCTGTAGAGCAGCATCGAACCGTGCCCGGCCGACAGCACGAAGCGGTCGCGGTCGGGCCAGGCGGGATCGCCCGCGTCGTACTTCAGGAACTTGGACCACAGCACCGTGGCCACGTCGGCCATGCCCATCGGCATGCCCGGATGGCCGGAGTTCGCCCGCTCGACGGCGTCCATGGAGAGCACGCGGATGGCGTCGGCCATGAGCTGGATGGACGCTTTTTGGGGCGCGGGCATTGTGGTCCTGGAATCGTCGGGCGGGGGGGGTGAGCAGGCGGGGTCGCACGCACGTGCGGCGGGGTCAAGAAAGCGGCCTTCGCAAGAGGCGCGACGCATGCCTAAGATCAGCCGTCTGAGCCCTGTTCGAGGAGGACGGGAATGTCCGGCGACAGCGCCCTCGAAATCGCCGCCAAACGACTGGAGCGGGCCGTGTTCCTGCTGGAACAGCGGCTGGCGGAGCGGCTGAAGACGGCCGGGGCGGAGGCCGGCGGCCTGTTCGACGCCGACCGCGCCAAGCTGGCCACCGAGCTGGACGAGGCCCGCGCCCGCGAGCGGCAGCTCGAAGAGGCCGGCGCCGAGGCCTCCGCCGCCCTGGGCCGCGCCATCCTGGAAATCCGCTCGGCCCTGAACGGCGCCGGGTCTGCGCAGGAGCACTGACCATGGCCCAGGTGACGGTCGAGGTGAACGGGCGCCCCTACGCGGTGGGCTGCGAGGACGGCCAGGAGCACCACCTCGTCGAGCTCGCCAAGATGTTCGACAAGCAGGTCCGCCACGTCTCCGAGGACATGGGCCAGCTCGGCGACACCCGCCTGTTCCTGATGGGCGCCCTGCTGCTGGCCGACGAACTGGCCGACGCCAAGGGCCGGCTGGCGTCCCTGCAGGTCGAGGTGGGCCGCCTGCAGGCCGACCGCGCCCGCCTGGAGACCCGCGCCGTCACCGCCCTGGAGAGCGCCGCCCAGAAGATCGAGAAGCTGGCGAACGTGGAGGCCTGAGGCCGCCTCTTCCCACTCGCTTCGCGTGGGGAGAGGCGAGCATTGTGATAGGCTCCAGCCTTCGCAGGA
>JAQGIX010000373.1 GCA_028290925.1 Phenylobacterium sp.
CCTCCACCAGGATGCGGTGCATCACCGCGATCTGCCCGGCCGGCCCGCCGAAGCTCAGCGCCGCGATCCGCGCCCAGACCTTCACGGCCTCGGCGAACGGCACGGATCGGCTTGCGGAAGGTTGTCCTGCGGTCGCCCGGGTCACACGCACGCTCCGCGGCGCGCGCCTGTCGACGCGGCCCAAGAGCGGGTGCTTGGACGGCGAGCCGTCTGGAGCCGGGCGACCCGCGTCAGCCCGGAAGCGGCAAGGCTAGTCGGTTTGTCGCGCCGCCTCAACGGCCGGGTCGGACGGAACCCTTTTGCTCCCGCCAAGCTTTACAGCAGGCCACGGCGGATCACCGCCGCATCCGGGCCCTCCCGGGATGGCGGGGGATACCGGAAATGTCATCTCACAGTCTGCTCGCCTGGCTGATCATCGGCGCTATCGCCGGCTGGCTGGCCGGGACCTTCGTCAAGGGCGGCGGCTTCGGCCTGCTCGGCGACATCGTGGTCGGCATCATCGGCGCCTTCATCGGCGGATGGCTGGCCGGCGTCCTGGGCATCCACGTGGGCAGCGGCTGGATCTCCTCGATCATCACCGCCGCCGTGGGCGCGGCCCGGCTGCTGCTGCTCCTGCGCGCGGGGCGCCGCGCTTAGGCCGCCGGCAGATAGACGCTGAAGGTCGTCCCCTGCCCCTCGGCGCTCTCCACCAGGAGGCCGCCGCGGTGGCGGTTGACGATATGCTTGACGATGGCCAGGCCCAGGCCGGTGCCGCCGCTCTTCTGGCCCTCCACCCGGTAGAACCGCTCCGAAAGCCTGGGCAGGTGCTGGCGGGCGATGCCGCGGCCCTGGTCGGCGATGCGCAGCACAACATAGGTCTGGTCGGCCGTCGCGTCCGGGCTCAGCAGCGACAGGGCCACCGCCCCCTCCCGTGAGGTCGCCCGCGCCGGGTCCGGCCCCTCGGCCCGCACCAGGCCCAGCCGCACCGTGGCCGTCGCCGGAGAGTACTTCACCGCGTTCTCCACCAGGTTCTGCACCACCTGCACCAGCTGGTCGCGGTCGCCGGTCGCCGTGAAGGGGCCGGCCGCAGCCTCCACCACGATCGTCACCCCGCGCTCGACGGTGAGCGGGCGGATGGAATCCACCACGTCCTGCACGGTCTGGGCGATGTCCACCGTGCCTTCGGGCGCGATGTGCTCGTTGAGCTCGATGCGGCTCAGCGACAGCAGGTCGTCGATCAGCCGCGCCATCCGCCCGGCCTGCTCGGCCATGATCCCCAGGAACCGCTCGCGGGCCGGCGGGTCCTCCCTGGCGCTGGTGCGCAGGGTCTCCACGAAGCCGGCCAGCGAGGCCAGCGGCGTGCGCAGCTCATGGCTGGCGTTGGCCAGGAAGTCGGCGCGCATGCGTTCGGTGCGCTTGGCGTCCGTCTCGTCGCGCAGCATCAGCACCAGCTCGCGCCCGTCGTCCCGGGCCTCGCCGAGCGGCCGCACGAAGGCCCGCCAGAATCGCGGCTGCACGCCGATGGTTTCGAAGGCCACCTCCACGGCCTGCTCGGTGGCCAGCGCCTCCTCGATGGCCTCCAGCACCTGCGGCTGGCGCAGCGCCGCCCCCAGCGGCGCCCCCACCAGCTCGATGCGGAACAGGGCCCGCGCCGCCTGGTTGCCGTAGGCGATCTCCGGCCCGCCCGCCGCGTCGGCGCGGACCAGCAGCAGGGGATCGGGCAGCAGCTCCAGGATCCGCTGCGCCGGCGGGCTATCGCTCAGGATGGGGGCCTCGGACACGGGCCCAGCACATAGCCGAATGGACGGCCGCGTAAAGCACCTCCCCGTCTGCCCGACGGCCGAGGAACTCTGCTTGCCTGCCGCGCGGTCAATGGCTTCTCATCCTGAGGCCAACCCCGGGAGGCCCGCCCATGCAGATCGATCTCCTCTCGCCGGAGGGATTCGCCGCCGGCCAGCCGCACGACCAGTTCCGCTGGCTGCGTGAGCACGACCCGGTCCACTGGCACGCCGAGCCCAACGGGCCGGGCTTCTGGGCGGTGACCCGCCACGCCGACGTCTGGGCCGTCGACCGTGACTTCTCCACCTACTCCTCCGAGCCCACCATCATGATCGCCGACCCGCTCGCCGAGAGCGGAACCGCCTTCGGGCCCTACAAGATGATGCTGATGATGGATCCGCCGGAGCACACGGCGTTCCGCAAGCTGATCCGTTCCGAGTTCACCCTGCCCGCCGCCCACCTGCGCGAGGGCCGCCTGCAGGACCTCGCCCGCCAGATCGTCGATGCGGTCATCGACAAGGGCGAATGCGACTTCGTGGCCGAGGTGGCCGGCGAGATGCCCTCCTTCGTCATCGCCGAGCTGATGGGCCTGCCGCTCGAGGATGGCCGCGAGCTCTACAAGCTCACCGAGACCATCCACACCGCGCCCGAGGCCTTGCCCCCTGGGGCCGGCGGCCAGGCGGTCGCCAAGATGTTCGAGTACGCCACCGGCGTCATCGCCGAGAAGCGCGCCCGCCCTGCCGACGATCTCGCCTCCAAGCTGCTGGCCGCCGAGGTCGACGGCCGCCGGCTCGACGACATGGAGTTCCTGCTGTTCTTCCTGCTGCTGGTCGACGCCGGCGGCGACACCACCCGCAACCTG
>JAQGIX010000390.1 GCA_028290925.1 Phenylobacterium sp.
AAAACAATATTATCGAGCTGAGCTACACGCGGATGATGGCCATCAGCGAGGGACTCGGCATCAACCTGACGGAGCTCGTGACCGCCGGCCACGGCGTGGGTCCGACGCCGCCGATCGTAACGGCCCGCCGTAGCCTTACCCGGGAGGGGGAGGGCGCGATCACCGAGACAAAGAATTACATCTACGAATACCTGAACACCGATATTTCCAAGAAACACATGATCCCCACACTGGCCACGGTGAAGCCGCGGTCGTTGGCGGAGTATGGGGATTTCGCCAGGCACAGCGGCGAGGAGTTCGTGATCATCCTGGACGGAGAGGTCGAGCTCCACACGGAACACTACGAGCCGGTCAGGTTGGCAAAAGGCGACTCCGTCTACATCGACAGCACGATGCCTCACGCCATGATTTCGGTCAGCAAGGACCTGGCGCACATCCTCTTCGTTTGCACGCACTCCATCGCCGAGGAACAGGCAGCCGAGGTCGATGTAAGCTGGGTCGAGCCGCCGCCCCAGCAACCCATGGGGCGCGGCCGTTCGGTCACGCCGAAACGGCCCATCAAGCGCTCGGTCATTCGCAGCCGCGCCTAACCGCAAGCGCGGTCAGGCGACCTTGCGCGCGATACCGAGCCCCGGCGTCTGGATGGCCAGACCCTGCTCATCGCGAAAGACCCGCAGCCGCATACCCTGGCGCGCCAAGGCTCGCATGCCGGGGAACCGATACGGGCCGCCAAACAGGTTGTCCCCCAACGGCTCCAGCATAGCGTCATAGGCCCAGCCGTCGCGCACGCGCAGATCGAGTCCTGCCGACGCCTCGCCAATGTCGATGATCCCGTTTGCGGGATGGAAATAGGAACCGACGATGTCGCCGATGGCCGGCGCGGGCTGCAGATGTTTGGCCAGTTGCGCCACGTAGCCGGCCTGCACCGCCTTCAGGTTGTCGGCGGCGAGCTTTTCGAACAGGTCCGCCCAACCGCGTGGTGTGCGGCCGGCGAGGATGTCGATCAGCGAATAGCCGATGGCCTTCACAGCCGGGCTGCTGTTGAGGTTGGCGTAGACGGCGACGCCGCTCTTACGCAGCACATCGAGGATGGTGAAGGTGGCGACGCCGAACTCCACGCCTTCGTGCAGCAGGATCGGGCCGTTGGGCGTGTCCCGGCGCTGCCACCCCATGGCGTACGAGAAGAAGTAGTTCTCCAACTCCGGCACGGCGGGGCCATAGACGTGCGAGCGATGCATCTCGCCCATCGCGGCCCGCGACACCAGGCGCCGGCCGCCAACCTCGCCGCCACCCAGGTGCAACCGCAGCCAGGGTATGGCGTCGTTGGGCGACGAATAGAGGCAGCTCTCCCCCTGCTTGCCGCCGCAACGCGCCATGCCGAGCGGCTCCACGCGCCCATCCAGGTCGACGTGCGGAAAGGCGTGTGGGCGCGTGGGCTCCAGCCGTCCCTCCTGGATGAAGGTGTTGGTCTGGCCGAGGGGGAGGCTGAGGGCGTCGCGGACGTATTGCGCGAAGGTCTTGCCGCTGACCCGCGCAATCACCTCGGCCATCAGCGTGTAGGCGGGATTGAGATAGGTGAAGAGCTCGCGGAATCCGGCGATGACTTCCAGGTGGCGCAGGCGCTCGAAGATGACCGGGATGCCGAGCTCGGGGTTGCGGCCCCAGTTCACGACGCCCTGGGCGCCATAGCCAAGACGCATGGAAAGCAGGTCGCGCAAGGTGGCCAGGCTCGACAGCCGCTCATCGTGCATCTGGAATTCGGGAAGGTGCTTGCGGACCGGATCGTCCCAGGCCAACACCCCGGCGTCGACCGCTAGGGCCGCCGCGGTGGCCGTGTAGGCCTTGCTGCAGGATGCGAGCTGAAAGGTGGTATCGGCATCGACCGCGGCGCCGAGGGCCGAGTCACGTACCCCCAGGCCCAGGGCCAGGCTCTCGTCGCCGCTGACGACGGCCACGCCCATGCCCGGCACGCCGAACCTCGCCATGATCGGCAGGGCGAGCTCGCGGATCTGGTCGCTGGCCGGCATCGCCATCGCCGCCCCTCCTTTACGCGACGAACGCAGCCTCTGCGTCGAGCGGCCATATCGGCCGCGGCAACCGGTGATAGTCGAAGGTGGTGAAGTCGACGCTCGTGGCCCCCGGCGCGACCGCGTAGATGATTTTGCTGGCGAGGGGGCTGTAACGGGCGTGGAAATGCTGCGCCGATTTCACGACCAGCAACCGCTTCGCCGACAGGTCGATCCCCATCTCGGTAAAGCAATCGGGGCTGTGGACCTGTTCACGGTGGGCGATGAGCACAATGTCGATTCCTCCGGTACGTAGCGCGGCCGCCCTGCCCACGACGCGGCGATAGCCGAAGGCGACCTGACTCAGTTTGGTGTTGAGGGCGGTGACAGTAACCTCCGCATCGACCGGTACGCCGGACAACGGACTGGTCTTGCCGCCGATGCGCATGGCGAGGGTCGCCCCCACGCCGGCAGTGAAGGCGAGGTCGACCGCCACCGGATCCCAAATCATGCCGATCGCCGCGCGGTCGGTTCCGCGCCGGATCATCTCGTGCAGGAAAAAGGTCGAGTCGCTGGCGGCGCCGCCGCCGGCGTTGTCGGCGGTGTCGGCGATGATGACCAGGCCGTCAGCGGCCGCGGCCGCCTCAGCGAAGGCTTCGTCGAGCGAGGTCTGCGGGGCGGCGATGTCCTCGCGCATGGCGAAAAGCTCGGCGCCGATCCGGGCCGCCAAGGCGTCGCCCAGCGCCCGGTCATTGTCCGTCACGACGATGACCGCCGCGCCGGTGTGGGGCGTATCGTGCCAGGGAAACCCGTGCGCGATCGAGACGGAGAGCACGCCCGGCTCCTTCTCCATCGCCGAGATCCGGTCGACCATGCCGCGCATGGGCTGACGGGTGGTGTGGAAGATACCCATCATCGGCAGCCTACGCCACGAGGCGACGGGCCTGACCCGCCCGGCCACCGCCGCCTCCAGCACATCCAGCAACTCATCCGCCCGCTCGAGGAAGTCGCTGTGAGGATATTCCTTGCAGGCGATCACCAAGGTGGCGTTGTCGACCATCGCCTGCGTGACGTTCCCGTGCAGATCGATCTCCACGCCGATGGGGACGTCAGGCCCGGCCACCGCGCGCAACGCCGCCAGCAGGTCGCCTTCGCAGTCGTCATAGCCCTGGCCCAGCTGGGCGCCGTGGAGGAAAACGGCGATGGCGTCGACCGGCATCGCCTTCTTCAGGTCGCTGACGATCTCATTGCGAACGGATTCGTAGTCGGCCTTGACCATCGGCCCACTGGGCATCGCAACCGCGCCCACGCTCTCGACCACCTCATGGCCGCGCTCTTCCCCCTTGGCGCTCAGAGCGCACTCGATGGAGTTGTAGCGGCCTTCGACGATCTCGCTGCGCGAGGGCCGATGCAGCATGGCTTCGCGGAAATTCTCGATGCTCGTCGGGATCGGCGAAAAGCCGCTCGACTCATGGGCGAAGCAGCCGGTGAACAGACGCATCAGGCCCTCCACTCACGGCCGAACGCTTCGAAGGGCGGCTCGTTGATCGGGTACATGGGCGTGGGAATCCTTTCGAACGTCATGGTCCGGTAGTCCATGTTCACGGTTCCGGGGGGCGTGGCGTAGATCACCTTCGACAGGAACGGCGCGAAGGTCGCGTGGAAGTGCTGCTGTCCCTTGACCACCACGATGCGGCAGGCTCGGGGATCCAGGCCGAAGGCTTCGAAGCAGGCCGGATCGAAAACCTGGTCGCGGAGGCTGTTGAGAACGATGCGCACGCCATCAACCTGAATGAGCGCGGACGGGCCGAGCGGCGAGATCGTCCCCTGCGCGTTCTGGGTCGCATCCGTGCGGCAGGCGAGCACGGTCGCCACCACGTCGATGGGCACGCCCGAGGCCGGCCCGATCTTGCCGCCGATGCGCAGCGGTATCGTCGCACCGACCCCCGCCCGAATGGCGAAGTCGGCGGCGACCGGGTCCCACAACATGCCCAGCGCGGCGTTTTCCACCTTGGCGTCAAGCAGGGCGCGCAGGAGGAAGGTCGAGTCCCCCGCCGCGCCTCCACCCGGATTGTCGGTGGTGTCGGCGATGATTACCGGCGCGCCGTCGTGGGCCAGCGCCATGGCTACCGCTTCGTCCGCCCCGATCCGCGCAGAACGGATCGGCTCGCGCAGAGCGAAATAGCGCTCGGCGATCCGGTCAGCGAGAGCCAGGGCGCCGTCCGGGTCGGCGTCGGAACAGACGACGACACTGGCCCCGCAATCGGCCACGTCCGCCCAAGCGAAACCATGGGTGACGCTGACGGCCAGGATGCGGTCCCGGCCCTCATGGGATTTCGCCCAGTCGACCAGCTCACGCATGGGGGAGGCGGTGGTGTAGTAGGTGCCGAGCATCGGCACGCGGCGGCGCGCCGTCACCGGAGCGATCTCCCGGCGGGCCGCCCGCTCCACCAGTCCGGCCATCTGGATGGCCCGGGCGTCGAAATCGATGTGGGGATATTCAAGACAAGCGAGAAGGACGTCGGCGTTGGCCGTCATCGCCGCGGAGACATTGCCGTGCAGGTCGAAGACGACGCCGACCGGAACGGTCGGGCCGAGCACCGCACGGATCGCCGCCAGCATGTCGCCCTCGCAGTCGTCGACGTCCTGCGCCACCTGGGCGCCGTGGAGCAACAGCGCCACGCCATCGACAGGCATCGCCGCGCGCAGGGTCTGCACCAGTTCGCGCTTCAACAACTCATAGTCGGCGCGCGGAGTCGGCCCGCTGGGCATGGCGATGGCGATGGGACCGATGACGACCTCATGGCCCATGGACCTGAGCGCGCCACACCAGCTGTCCTCGCCCATGACCTCGTCCAGCAGGTGCTCGCCTTCGCCGGTCGAGGGAATGTAGAGCGCCGACCGCCGATAGCTGTCGAGGTTGATCGGGATCGGTGAGAACCGGCTCGTTTCGTGGGCGATGAAGGCGCAGTAGAACTTCATGTCACGTCCGCCTGCGCGCGGCGCGCCAACCGCTCAAGCACCGACAATAAGCCCGGCTTGCCGTCGCTCGCAAAGTCGTGGAACGAGACCCAGATGCTGGCGTCGAGCGCCGGGATGGTGGTCTCGAAGACTTCGGTCGTGAGAGGCCGAAGGTGCAGGCCATCCAGGATCGGCGACGCCATGGCGCCCGACGCCGAGAGCAGGAGCGTTTCTCCCTCTCCGGCCTGGATATCGAACGTCATGCCGTGGCGCTCGTAGCGGCCCTCATAGGGCGTCAGGTCGCGCGGCGGCGCGCCTTGAGGCTTGCGCGGCGGGGCCGGGCCGATGCCCAAGGTTTCGCGGATCAGCGGCTCGATATCGCGATAGACGGCCACGGCGTCCGGCCCGGTGGCGGCGAAGGCCCAGGCGCTGGCGCTGGCGCTTTTCGGGGCGATGCGCAGGAAAGTCGCCGTTCCCGCCGTCCCGCCGTCGTGACCGAACAGCTCGGCGCCCATCCCATCCAACAGGCTCACGCCAAAGCCCCACCCTTGGTAACGGTGGTTGAACGGCAGGCGCACCGCCGGCTGGCGCATCCGGCTCGCCACCTCGCCCGACATCGCCAGAAGGGCGCCCCAGCGCGCCAGGTCAGGCATGCTCATCGCCAGCACCGTGCCGGAGCCGATGTTGGAATGCGGCCCGAACAGGCTGGGGACCCACTCCTGCCCGTGGCGCGTCAGAAGCAGGGCGGTGCGCTGGCGGATCTTCTCTTCCGGCAGGATGGCGAACTGGGACAGGCCGTGGGTATTGCGCAGCAGATCGCCCAGCGCCTCTTCGAACGGCGCGGCGGCGTGCAGTTCAACGATGCGGGCCAGGATGTTGTAGCCGACGTTTGCGTAGGAGAAGCGTTCGCCGGGCGCGCAGAGCGATCCGATCTCCTGGATTTGCGACATGAAGCGGCGCAGGACGTCCTTGCCGCGCCCGGCCTCGAAGATCACGTCGCCATCCAGCCCGCCGGTATGGCTCAACAGATGTCCGATCGTCAGCCGCTTGTCGGCCAGAGTGGCGATGTGAGCCAATTCCGGGGCGGCCTCGATCACGGGCAAATCCGCCGTCAGGCGGCCATCGACAATCAGCCGCCAGACCAGTTCGGCGGTGATCGCCTTGGTCGCCGAGCCGATGTGGAACAGCGTATCTGGTGTCGCCAGTATGTCTTCGCGGGCGTTGGCAAACCCCGCCGCGAAGGCCTGGGTCTGGCCGTCGGCGTGGATGGCCAGGGCGGCGGCGCAAACCCGGCCGCTTTCGCAAGCCTTCGCGATCCTGTGCTCCAGCGCGCCGGCCTCGGATGCAGTCATCGCTTCACCCGCCGGTGCAGGCGGCCGGCGTAGAACAGCTCGGGCCGGCCATCGGGCCCTGGTTCGAGAAAGGCCGTGACCACCTTGTCGTCATCGCCGATCGTGGCGCGGAACCGGCCGCCGCCAAGCGGGCGCATGTGGAAGATGATGTCAGGCAGGGCGAAGGCCTTCTGCACAGCCACGGCTTTCAGCCCGCCGTCCTCGGCCCTGATTTCGACCGCCACGCCGAGGTTCTCGAAGACCCCCTCGAAAGCCGCCAGATCGACCGGTTCGGACAGATCCTGCGGAATCGACGGCCGCGGAACTTGGCCGCAGGCGTCGCGGAAGATGGGATGGGCGAGGCTCTCCCACGCCATCCCCGCCCGGCCGCCGTTGGCGCACATGGCGATGGCCAGGCCCTGTTCCGGGACGGTCCACAGATAGGCCGACTGGCCAATGGTGCCGCCGTCATGACCGACGAAGGTCACTCCGCCGCGGCTGATGATCTTCCAGCCGAGGCCCCAGCGGGCGTCCGGGAGCTCGGCGTGCGGCGCGCGCATCGCCGCGGCGATCTGCGGCGAGATCGGGTCCTCCCCGGCCATATGGGCGCGGGCGAAGGCGATCAGGTCTTCCACGGTCGAATAGAGCGAAAACCCGGCCGGCCCCAGCGCGCGGGCCAGCATGATCGGCGGCGCCAGCACCGGCGCGCCGTCCGGGCGGGTGACATGGCCCACGGCTGTGCGCGCGAAGGCGGCTTCTTCGGGAAAGGTGGTCGAGCGCGCGGCGCCGAGCGGGGCCAGCAGGTGGTCGCGAAGCACCTGGTCATAGGTCTTGCCGCGGACGATCTCCAGTATCCGGCCAAGGATGGCGTAGCCGGCGTTGCAGTAGTTGTAGTGCCGCCCCGGCGGCGACAGGAACTCGAGTTGCGCGCACAGGACCATATATTTGGCCAGGGCGTCGTCGTCGCGGCCGGTATCGGTGAAGAGGTCCCCGTCCAACCCGCTGAGATGGGCCATCAGCTGGCGGGCGGTGAACGGGCCGGCGTTTTCGCCGGCGCCGAGCTGCAGGGGGATGTACCTGCTGACTGGCGCATCGATGTCGAGCAGCCCCTCGGCGGCGGCCTGCATGATCAGTGTCGCCGTCAGGGACTTGGTGATCGAGCCGACCTGAAACAGGCTGTCGGACCGCGCCTCCACGCCGGTGTCGACATTGAGCACCCCGCTTGCGGCGAAGACCGAGCCTGCGTTCCAGCTGACGGCGAATGTCAGGCCCGGGACGCCGGCCTGCTGGCGGGCGTGTGCGACGCGGGCGTCCAGATCGGTAAGATTGGGCGCCAGCATCAGCCCGCCGCCTCAAGACGCTCCGCGCGGGCCTGGCGCTCCGTGAGACGGCGCGTAATGATCGCCTGGCGGCGCCGGTCGAGCGGAAAGCGCCACACCAGCACGGCCGCCACCAGGTGTAGGGCCGCGGGAATGATGACCAACGGGGTCAGCAGAGCCACGGCGTTGGCCGGCCCGTGAGCTTTGGGCGCGTAACCCAGGATGTCGCTCAAGAACAGCGCCGCCGAGGTCCCGACTGCAGCGGTGATCTTGGAGATCAGCACCAGGAAGGAGAAGTAGTTGCCCATCACGCTGGTGTTCTGTTTCCAGGATTCGTAGTCGGCGATATCGGCGAGCACGGCGGCCGGCAGCGGAATAATGACACCCTGCGTCACGCCGCTCATCACCATGACGATCAATAGCGGAATCAGGCTCTGCGGTCCGGGCTGCAGGATCATGAGCGGCAGCGAGACGACCCCGCCCAGCGCTAGGCCCACCGCCCAGGCGCGATGCTTGGAGAAGCGCCGACTGGCCCACAGCCAAAGCGGCGTGGAGCCGATCATCGCCACCGAGCCGACTACCGCGACGAGGAAGAAGGACGGACCCAGCTTCAGGTAGTCCTGCACGAAGAGGAACTGCAACGCCGTGCCCATGCCCGCCGCAACTCCGCCCAGAATCGTGATGACCACGAAGGACAGGAACGGCTTGTTGGCCGCGATCGAACGCAGGATCGAGACGAACGAGGCCCTGGCGAGCACGGATTGCCGCGGCGAGCCGCCGTGTCCCGGCGACCTCAGCGCGGCCCACAGAAGCGACAGCGGCGTCAGGACCCACAGGGCGATGACCAGCGCCCACATGGTCGAGGGCGCGATTTCCGTGGTGCCTGTGAACGGCGCCAAAAGGGGTGGCAGCAGGAAGAAGCCGAAGCCGCCGATCTGGGCGAGCACGTTCTTGACGCCGAAGACCCGGGAACGCTCATCGTAGTTGTCGCTGAGCTCGGCCGCCCAGGCGCCGTGCGGGATGGTCAGCAAAGTCCAGGCGAACATGGCCGCCGTCGACCAGATCAGGAAATAGGTCGCCGTGGCGTCCGGCGGCGGCAGGAACAGGAAATAGACCGCGGGCGCGGCCAGCACGGCCCCGGCGATCATCCACGGAAGGCGGGGCCCCAGCCGCGTGCGCGTCCGGTCCGAAAGGATGCCGACCGCGGGATCGATCAGCGCATCGGCGATGCGCGCGACCAGGAAGGCGCCGCCGATCTGCAGCAGCGTCACGCCGGTATGCAGCGCGTAGTAGCTGGGCAGGATGCCGAATACCGGCGCGATGAGCAGCGTGGCGGCCAGGCCCGGACTGGCGAAGGCGATCAACGACCAGGTCGATAGCCGGGGGCCAGCAGGGAGAGATTGCGACAAGACCAAGCAGCGCCTTCCGAGTGTTGATCTCACCAGGGGAGAGCCCTTCAGGGCTCCCCCCTTCCGCCCGCAGCGAAGATCCGTTGTGCCTTAGAAGCGCGCCGAGACCTCAACACCGATTGTGCGCGGCTGCAGGTAGTAGAGCGGCTGCCCCAGGGTCGGCAGGAAGTTGTCGTTGCCGATTGGCGTATGATCATTCCAGAGGTTGTTGACGTAGAGCGCCGCCCCCCAGTTGTCGCGCTTGAGTTCCGCGCGCAGCCGGCCGTTCGAGGAGGCCGGGATTTGGCTGCCGATCACATATACGCCGCCGAACAAGCCGTCGGTGTAGGTGCCTTTTTCCTCAAGCTTGCTGTTTTGCTTGCCGATGAAACTCACAGCCGCGGTCAGGCTCAGGTCGTAGTTGCCGAACACCTGGGTGTCGTAACCGACGATGGCGCTGAGCTTGTAGTGAGGGACCATCGGCAGGTCGCGGCCCTTCGGAATGATACCGGTGAAGTTGCCATACACATTCGAGTCGAGGTGGGCGCTGGTGAGGTTGCCGCTCAGCTGCGTCCATAACCCGCCATCGAACTTGTAGTTGAGCTCCGCCTCCAGGCCTCGGCTCGAAGCCTTGTTGGCGTTGCCGACAAAGGTGAAGAAGCCCCCGCTGCTGAGCTGGATGAACTGCATGTTGCTCCAGTCGATGAAGTAGGCCGCCCCGGACACGCTCAACCGCCCATCGGGCGAGGTGACTTTGGCGCCGATCTCGTAGTTCTTCGTGGTGTCGGGCTCATACTGCGGCGGCCCGGCATTGAAGTTGAACCCGCCCGCCCGGAAGCCTTCCGAGTAGGTGGCGTAGATCATCGCGTCCTTGTTGAATCGGTAACGCAAGGTGGCCTTGGGCGTGGTCCCGTCCGACTTGCGTTTCCGCGTTCCCGACTGCTGTTCGTCCTCGAACCACCGCGCCCCGGCGATGAGCGTCAGGGCGTCGGTCAGATCGTACTCGACCTCCCCAAAGAGCGCGCGGGATTTGAACTCGGTTTTGTCCGTGTAGGTGTAGAACACGACGCTGGAATTCGACGCCGGGATGAAGGCGTTATAGGTCCCGCCGCTCCCCTCCGTTCCGTCACGGTAGTAGGCGCCGACCGTCCAGCGCAGGCGGTTGCCAGCCTGCGAAACGGCGCGGACCTCCTGGGTGAAGACCTCAGTGTTCAGGAAGGTGCTGAAATCGAGCGTGCTGGCCGTCTTCGAGCCGAAAACGATGGGCTCGTACGGATCGAACCGGAAGGTGTCGCGGGTCGTATAGGAACTGGCCGACGTCAGGGTGAAGCCCTTGAAGGCGTAGGCGGCGGTGAGGTTCCACAGCTCGGCGTTGGCCGTGCTTGGCCGCAGGGCGAAGTCGCGATGCTGCGTGGCGCTGACCGTGGCTATGCTGGCGGAGTGGACGTCCAGATTGGTGTTCACATAGGTCAGGTCGGCAGTGAAGGCCTCGGTCGGCGTAAAGCGCAGGGCGGCGCGCACCGAGGTGTCGGTCGAAGAATTGACGTCCTTTTCGGTCCGGCCGGCGACATAGCGCCCCGGGAAGCCCGCGCTGGGTACGGGAATCGACAGGAAGGTCTGGTCAATCCAGCCGGCGTCCTTGCGGGTTTCGACGACCACTCTCCCGGCGAGGATGTCGTGGATCAGCGGCACGTTGATCATGCCGTCGGCCACATACCCCGGGGAGCCGTCCTGGATGCCGTAGCCGTCAAGCTTGATCGAGCCCTTGAATCCGGTGACGTCGGGCTTCTTGGTGATGATGCGGATGGTGCCGCCCATCGCGCCCTCGCCATAGAGGGTGCCCTGCGGACCGCGTAGCACCTCGACCTGATCGATGTCGTACAGCCGCATGGTGGGTTGGCTGCGCTGATCGGAGGCGGTGAGCGGAATTTCGTCCAGGTAGTAGCTGATCGTGGTGACGCCGGTCTGCTCGTCCGGAGAGACCCCGCGGATGGTGATGCGGGTTCGACCTGGCGAGAAGGTCTGCATCTCCAGGCCCGGCACATAGCCGGCGAACCCCTCCAGGCTGTCAGCGTTGAGGTCCGCCAGGCGCGCCTGGCCGAGCACGGTGATCGCCTGCGGCACGTCCTTGAGCTGTTCGCTGCGCTTCGTGGCGGTGACAATGACCGCCTCGACGCTGGTGGCGCCGGCAGACGCCTCTTGCGCCAAGGCGCCCACGGGCGTCAGGAGCCACGTTGCGGTTGAGGCCAGAGCCAAATGCCGTAGCCGCCGCCCGCGAGCATGCTTCCGAAAATCAGTCATATCCCCATCCCCTTTACCGCCGGCCCCCCCGACATCCATCGTGCGGCCACCCGAGCCCGCCTTGGAACCTTCACAGTCCGCTCACCTCGCCGCACTGGCAAGCATATTTTCTATTGTGGAGAATTTGCCGATATGGATACGGTGACTCACTGATCCGGGGGAAAAGTCGGCAGGTTCCGACGGTCGCTCCGACTTCAGAGTCGAACCTTGATTGGGGCGGAAACGGTGACCAAAGCCAAGGCTATATGGGCTTACCGCCACCACAACCCAGCCTCGCGCCCTTGCGGACCGACTCGATCCGATGCATCGGGCGGAGTGAGAGGCCGATCAGCGAATTTTTCCATATCGGATAAATTGGCCCGATTTCTAAGCGCCGGCGCGTGACAATGGGGCAGCAGCACCCCGCGGACGAGGCCCTGGCCGCCAGGGCGCTGGCTGTCATGCCTGGCGGCGCCAGCCACGATGGGCGTCAACTGGTCCCGCATGGGCTGTTCGCACGTGGCGCCAGCGGTCCGCTCAAGATCGGGGCGAACGGTCAGTCGCTGATCGACCTGCAGTGCGGGAACGGGGCGTTGCTGCTTGGCCACGGCCACCCGTCCGTACGCGACGCCGCGCGCAACGCCGTTGAAGCCGGGTTGAACTTCAGCGCCGGCAGCGAGGTGGAGATCCAGTGGGCGGAAGCGGTTTGCCGGCTGATGCCCGCCGCTGAACAGGTCCGCTTCACGGGCTCTGGAAACGAGGCCTGCGCCCTGGCCATGGCCGTCGCGCGCGCCGTCACGGGCCGCGGACCCGTGCTCGTCCTGCGCGACCACTACTTCGGTTGGGTGGCGCCGGCCCTGCTGATGAAATCGTCTGCGCAGCAGATGTTGGACAACCCGCCTGGGACCGACGCGCGCATCACCCTGGTCGAAGCCGAGACGGTGCAGGAGGCCCTCGAGGTTCTCGAGACCGGGCGGGTCTGCGGCGTCATCTTCGAGCCCACGGGAGGCTCATTCGGCAAGCTCCCCTTGACGCCGGAAGACGCGCGCGCCCTCACGGCGGCGGCGAAGCGCAACGGCAGCCTATGCATCATAGATGAGACCATCACGGGCTTCCGCGTGGCGCCTGGCGGCGCTCAGCAGCTCTACGGATTGACGCCCGACCTGATCATCCTCGGCAAGGTGCTCGCGGGCGGATTGCCGGGCGGCGCCCTGGCCGGGCGGCGCGAGCCCATGAGCGCGCTCGACAACCGCCCCGGCGAGGGCGGCGGCGCGCGCAAGGTCGCGCACATGGGCACCGGCAACGGCAACCCCGTGGTCGCGGCGGTCGGGGTGGCGACGCTGGCCGCCGTGGAGGATGGAACGGCGATCGCACGCGCCAACGACGCGGCGGCCCGCCTGCGCACCGGACTGAACGCTGTCTTCCACGAGCGGGGTGTCGGCTGGGCCACCTATGGCGAGCACTCCGGCCTGCACATCTTCCTGAACCCCCAGGGTCGGCCGATCGATGCACAGGCCTTCGATCCAGGCGATTGCTCGCCCGCCGAACTGCGCGCGCGCTCCGCGCCGCTGGTCAACGACCTTCGCGTCCGGCTGCTCTGGCACGGCCTGGACATCAACGCCTGGCCCGGCGGCCTGCTGAGCGCCGCGCATGATGGAGACACCATGGACCGCGCGACCGTCGCGTTCGCCGCGGCGCTGCATGACCTGGAAAGATCGGGGCGGCCGTTGACCGGCTGGGCGCGCGCATGAGCTACCTGCCCGCTGAAACGCCGTTTCCAGAACCGGCGCCCTGGGAGCAGGCGTTCTGGGACTTCTGCGGCCAGCGTTCGCTCCGCTTCCAGGGCTGCGCCCGCTGCGGCGTTGTCCGCCATCCGCCGATGCCCGTGTGCGCATCCTGTCAGGCCTTCGAAATCGAATGGCTCGAGGCGGAGGGGGACGTCGAGCTCTTCACCTACACCATCATCCATCACCCCACTCATCCCGACCTCGTGCAGGCGACGCCGTACAACGCCGCCCTGGTGATCTTTCCGCGGATGCAGGGGGTGCGGCTGGTCACAAACATCGTGGATTGTCGCAACGACGACCTGCGGATCGGCATGAAGCTTTCGCTGGTGTGGGAAGAGCCGACGCCTGGCCGCGTGCTGCCCCGCTTTCGGCCGCGGGTCTGACCATGAAACCCAACACGCCCTGCATCGTCGGCATCGGCCAGACAGCCTACACCCGGTGGAACCAGCCCGTGGAGGGGAGCGACCTGCAGCTTGCCTGTCAGGCCGTCCTTTCGGCGGCGAGGGATGCGGGGCTGCCCGCGCGCGACATCGACGGCCTTACCTCGTTCGGCGGCGACGTGAGCGACCCGCCCATGATCCAGGCGTCGATCGGCATCGACGAACTTCGCATGAGCGCCATGGTATGGCCCGGCGGCGGCGGCGGGTCCTGCGGCTCGGTCGACCTTGCGGCGATGGCGGTGTCGTCCGGCCAGGCGTCTTATGTCGTGGCGATGCGCGGCCTGGCTCAAGGTCAGATCGGCCGCTTCGGCCGCTACAGCCCGAATTGGCGCCACGGCAGTTTCACCCATCCCTTCGGGCTGTTTGCGCCGCCGCAGCTGCTGGCCATGGTGGTCCGCCGCCACATGCACGAATACGGCACGACGCAGGAGCAGCTGGGCGCCTTCGCCCTGGCCTGCCGCGAGCATGCGCAGCGCAACCCCGCGGCGGTGATGCGCGGCCGGACGCTGGACATGGAGACCTACCTCTCGGCGCGGATCATCGCCGATCCCTTGCGGCTCTACGACTGCTGCCTCGAGACCAACGGCGCCTGCGCGGTGTTGGTGACCACATGGGAGCGCGCGCGCGATCTTGCGGCCACGCCCGTCCCCATCCTGGCGTCCGTCCACGGCAGCAGCGGCGGATGGGCCGCGGGGCCGCTGGGCTCTTACAACATGTCGCTGGAGCGCTTCACGACCGTGGGCGCCGCCCATCTCGCCCGCGACCTCTATGGCAAGGCGGGCGTATCGCCGAGCGACATCGATGTCGCCCAGATCTATGACAACTTCACCGGCGTCGCGATGATCGCCATGGAGGACTTCGGACTCTGCCCGCGCGGCGAGAGCGGTCCTTTCGTCGCCAGCGGCGCGATCCGCTGGCCGCACGGCGCCCTTCCGGTCAACACCCACGGCGGCAACCTCTCTGAAGCCTACATCCACGGCCTGAATCACGTGGTGGAAGGGGTCCGCCAGATGCGCGGCCAGTCCACATGCCAGGTCGACAATGCGCGCCTCTGCCTGGTCACGGGTGGCCCGGGCCCTGCCCCCACCAGCGGCCTGATCCTGGGGAGGGCCTGATGCCCACCCTCGTCGACAAGCTCTATGCGCATGCCCGTGAGCGCGCGGGCGAGCCGGCGCTGCGCGATTCCCGACGTTGCCTGAGCTGGACCGAACTGGACGCACAGACCAACCGCATCGCCAACGCCCTGGCCGCGGCCGGCGTCGGCAAGGGGATGCGGGTTGCGATCATGGCGGACGCCGACGTGGCCGGCGCGCTGCTGATCCTGGGGACGCTGAAGGCCGGCGCCTCGGCCGTGCCGGTTCCGACCCTCATCGGCGCCGACGCCATCGCTCGCGTCCTTGACGATTGCGCGGCCAAGATCCTGTTCGTCTCGGCCCGGTGCCGGGGCCTCCTGACGCCGGAAATCATGAACCTGCCGCTCGCGCACGTGGCGATCGATTTCCGGGATGGGGGATGGCCAAGCCTGGAGGACTTCGTCGCTGAGGCCAGGGTCGCCGCGCCGGACATCGCGATCGCCCCGCAGGACGAGTTCAACATTATCTACAGCTCCGGCACCACCGGCCGGCCGAAGGGAATCGTCCACAGCCACGGTCTGCGAGCCTCCTGGTCCGCGGGGATGGCGGACGTTTCCTTCCCCACGGGCGTGCGCACCCTGACCACGACCGCCCTCTACTCGAACTGGACGCTCGGCGCCTTGATCTACACCCTCTGGGCGGGCGGCTGCGTGCATCTCATGGACAAGTTCTCGCCCGCCGCCCTCGTCCGCGACTGCCGCGACGCCGCACCCGACAATGTCTTTCTGGTGCCGGTGCAGATCGCCCGCCTGCTGGACGACCCGACCTGCGCCAATGCCCTGCCCGGTCTTCCCCCCGCCACCAAGTGGAGCGCCGGTTCGCACCTTTCGGCCGAACACAAGCGCGAGCTGATGCGGCTGTGGCCCGGCCGGTTCATCGAACTCTACGGCATGACCGAGGGCGGCCCCTCGACCATGCTGTTCGGCGACGAGCGGCCGGACAAGCTGCACACCGTCGGCTGCAGCGATGCGCCGGACAGCATCAGGATCATCGACGATGACGGCCACGAGCTAGGTCCGAATTGCCGAGGTGAGATCGTCGGCCGCGCTGTCGAAGTGATGGATGGCTACAACAACGACCCCGCCGCGACCGAGGCGCTGATCTGGCGCGATGCACAGGGCGAGGTCTTCTTCCGATCGGGCGACACCGGCTGCCTCGACGAGGATGGCTTCCTGCAGATCCTCGATCGCAAGAAGGACATGATTATTTCCGGCGGCTTCAACATCTACGCCGTCGATTTGGAAGAGGTGCTGCTGGCGCACCCGTCGGTCTCCCAGGCCGCCGTGTTCGCGATCCCCAGCACCCGGTGGGGCGAAAGCCCGGCGGCGGCGGTGGTCCTGAAGCCGCGGATGGCGACGCAGGACGACGAAATTCGGCGCTGGGCGAACGCCCGGCTCGGGCGCCTGCAGCACCTGTCGGCGGTGACGATCACCGACGACCTGCCGCGCGGCGGCCTGGGCAAGGTTTTGAAACGAGAGCTGCGCGCCACGTACGCGCATCTGGGCGATGCAACAGTGGGGAACACATGAGCCCGGGATTCGGCATTGCGCCGCCGTATTTGATCTTCATCGGCGACGCACAGGACGAGGTCATCGCCAAGACCGGCTTTGGCGTCGTGAAGTGGCGGCCGGACGACTGCCTCGGGCAGGCGCGGATGAGTGGATGCGGCGTCGATCTCGGCCTGCCCGACCTGTCAATCGCCCAAGCCGCCGCGAACGGTGCGCGGACGTTGATCATTGGAATCGCCCCGAGCGGCGGCTCCCTGCCGGAACGCTGGATCGCCTCGCTTGTCGAGGCGCTGGAAGCCGGGCTCGACATCGCCAGCGGACTGCACATCAGACTGGGCTCGATCCCCGCGCTCCTGGCGGCGGCCGAGCGCACCGGGCGCCGGCTGATCGACGTCCGGCACTCCTTGCACAACTTCACCGTCGCCAAGGGCGAGCCGCGTCCGGGTAAGCGACTGCTGACCGTCGGCACCGACTGCGCCGTCGGCAAGAAATACACCGCGCTGTCCATTCACGCCGCCCTGCAGCGCCGGGGCGTTCCGGCGACGTTTCGCGCGACAGGTCAGACCGGCATCCTCATCGGCGAGTCCGGTGTCGCCGTGGACGCGGTCGTGGCCGATTTCGTGGCCGGAGCCGCCGAGTGGCTGTCCCCCGCCGCCGCGCCGGAGCATTGGGACATCATCGAAGGCCAGGGATCGCTCTTTCACCCGGCCTTTGCCGGCGTCTCCCTCGGCCTGCTGCACGGCTCCCAGCCCGACGTCTTTGTGGTCTGCCATGAGCCGACGCGGCAGACCCTGACCGGTGTGAAGGCCCGGGTGCCCGGCCTCGACGAGGTGATCAACCTCACGAACCTGCTGGGTCGCGTGACCAACCCGGACATCCGGTGCGGCGGCGTTTCGATCAACACCGCCCGGCTCGAGGAGGCGGCGGCGCGCGATCTGATCGAGGAAACCGCGGCGCGGCTTGGCCTTCCGTGCACCGATCCGATCCGTTTCGGCATCGACCGCATCGCGGAGCCCCTACTGTGAGCCCCTTACGCCGCCTCGAGGTCGCGATCGAGGAGTGGCCCTTGTCCAAGCCCTTCGCCATCTCCCGTGGGGTCGACTTGAGCGCCATCGTTGTGGTGGTGCGGATCACCGAGAATGGCGCGGTGGGCTGGGGTGAGTCCACGCCCTATGGCCGCTATGGCGAGACACCGCAGAGCGTCGCGGACGCCATCGAGGCCTGCCGTGAAGCCATCGAACGGGAAGACGGCGTCTCGGCCAAGGCGCTCGGCCTGCGAGGCGCCGCAGCCAACGCCCTGGACTGCGCGCTCGTCGACCTGGCCTGCAAGCGCGAGCGCACGCCGGCCTGGCGGCTGTTAGGTCAGGCGCAGCCACGTGCGATCCAAACCACGGCGACCGTCACGCTGGACACGCCGGCCAAGATGGCCGCCGACGCCGCAAGCTGGCCGGACTTCAACCTGCTGAAGCTCAAACTGGGCGAAGGCGATGCCGATATCGAACGGGTCGCGGCGGTGCGCCGCGCCAGACCGGACGCCCGGCTGATCTGCGATGCGAACGAAGGCTGGACCGTCGATCAACTCGCCAACTACGCCGGCGCGCTGGCCGGCCTTGGCGTGGAAATGGTCGAGCAGCCCTGTCCGGAGGGCGCGGACGAGGGACTGCGCGGCCTGGATATCCCCCTGCTGCTCTGCGCCGATGAATCCTGCCATGTGGCGGCCGACGTCGAGTCCCTGGTCGGCAAATATCAGCTCGCCAGCATCAAGCTCGACAAGGCTGGCGGGATCACCGGCGCCCTCGAACTGGCGCAGGCGGCGCAGGCGCAGGGCCTGGAGATCATGATGGGCTGCATGTTGGCCACATCCCTCGCCATCGCACCGGGCATCCTGGTCGGACAACTGGCCCGCTACGTGGATCTCGACGGATCGCTCACCCTGGTCGGAGATCGCGAGCCCGCCGTGAGCTACCGCGACGGCATGGTCTATCCCGCGCCGGAAGCCCTCTGGGGATAAGACGGAGTCGCGCGATGGATCCGCAATCCCTGCTCGCCAGGCGCACCCAGGTTTTCGGCGCCGGCGCCGCCCTGTTCTATGAGACCCCCCTCAACATCGTTCGGGGGGAAGGCGTCTATCTTTTCGATGCCGACGGCCGCCGATACGTCGACCTGTACAACAACGTCCCTTGCGTCGGGCACGGCAATGCGCGGGTCGCCGACGCCATGGCTCGGCAACAGGCCACCTTGAACGTGCACAGCCGCTATCTCCATGACGGCGTCATCTTGTTTGCGGAGCGGCTGGTCGGTCTCCAGGAAGCGCGCCTTGAGAGCGTGGTCTTCAGCTGCAGCGGCAGCGAGGCCAACGAGGTCGCGTTGCAGATCGTGCGGATCGCCACCGGCAAGCGCGGCGTCGTCTGCACCAACGCCGCCTATCATGGCAGCACCGAAACCCTCGGAGCCGTAAGCTATCTCGGCCGCAGGAAGAGACCCTCTGACGAGGTGCGAACCTTCCCTTTCCCCGAAACCTTTCGTCCGCTGGCCGCCGCGGGCGGCGATCCTGCCGAGCCCTATCTCGAGCGTCTGCGCGTCGCGATCGAGGAGTTGGAGGGTACGGGCGCCGGGTTCGCCGGACTGATCCTGTGCCCGCTGTTCGCCAACGAAGGGCTTCCCGATATCCCTCGGGCGTTTCTGCGTCGCGCGTCCGACATGGTCCACGCGGCAGGCGGCTTGGTGATCGCCGACGAGGTCCAGGCGGGGTACGGCAGGACCGGGCGCTGGTGGGGTCACGATGGAACGGGGCTCGCTCCCGATGTGGTCGTGACCGGCAAGCCCATGGGCAATGGCCTGCCCTTGGCCGCCACCTTCACGAGCCGGGACCTGATCGACAGGTTCCGGGCGCGCACGCGATACATCAATACCTTCGCCTCGACTCCGCTTCAGGCGGCGGTCGGCATGGCGGTGCTTGACGTGATTGAAGAGGACGGCCTGCTGGAAAACGCCGCCAAGGTTGGCGCCGCGTTGAAGCAGGCGCTTGAGCAGCGCCGGAGTCGCTGGCCGAGAATCGGGGATGTCCGGGGCGCGGGACTCTTCATTGGCGTGGAGATGGTGGCCGAGGGCCAGGACCCGTCGCCCGATCTGGGGCTCGCCCCAGATCCCGCCCTCGCGGTCGAGATCGTCGAACGCCTCAAGGATCGGGGGTTCCTGACATCCAACGCCGGGGCGCACGGCAACGTCGTCAAGATCAGACCGCCCCTGGTGTTCTCCCACCAGAACGCTGCGGATTTCCTGGAGGCGTTTGACGCAACCATGGCTGAGATCGGTGGCTAAGCTATCGACGGCGGATCTGTTCCGGCCGGCGGCCCTGGACGCGCTCAAGGCGTTCCCGGTCACTCCGGGCGAAGTCGCGCTGGCGGCCTACTCGGAAAATCTCACCTTTAAGGTCACCGACGCTGTCGATGGCGCGGTGTACGCGCTGCGTCTGCACCGGCCCGGGCATAACAGCCTTGAGGAACTGCAGGCGGAGCACGTCTGGGTTGAGGCGCTTTCAGCGGCGGAGATATCGGTTCCCACGGTCGTCCTGGCCCGGGACGGCCGGGCCCATGTCGACGCCTACGTTCCGGGCCTTGGCGAGCATCGGTTCGCAAGTATTACGCGCTGGGAGAAGGGCAGATTGCTGTCCACGATCCTCGAGGAGTCCGCCGACTCCGCGGTGCTTGCGAGCCATTTGATGAGGCTTGGCTCCCTGACGGCCCGAATGCACGATCAGGCCAGCAGTTGGCGCCTGCCGTCACGGTTCCAGCGACGCTGTCTCGACCTTGCCGCGCTCATTGGCGACAATCCTGTCTGGGGTCGGTTCGAAGCGCACCCCTCGTTGTCAGTCGAAGAAGGCCGACGACTTGTGCAAACGCGCGAACGTATCCTGGAGGCCGTGGGTACGCTGGCCCCCACGCCATCGACCTTCAGCCTGATCCACGCCGATATTCATCCCGAGAACGTCATGGTCGACGGCGGCCGGCTGTGCATCCTGGACTTCGACGACGCCGCGTTCGGCTGGCACCTGTATGACATCGCCGTCGGGCTCTTCTACCTTCACGACCGGGCCGATTTCGCTCCGTTGCAACGGGCCTATCTGGAGGGCTACCGCGCTGTCCGCGGCCTCGACGAGCGAGCCGTCGCCCTGCTGCCTTTCTTCCGTCTTGCCCGCGGCCTGATGCTGATCGGGTGGTTCGAGCAACGACCAAAACTGAGCGGCACCGAGGCTTTCCAACGGTTGAAGGCGCGGGTCCTGACGCAGTGTGCAGCGCTCGACGGGCGCGGACGCTGACACGCATCGCGTAGCGGTCACGAGCGCTTGCCGCGCGGTCCGGGCGATCGCGCGGCGGCCCGGCGCCGCGGCCGGGACTTCGCCCGGTCTTTGCCGCGCGCCGACTCCAGGGCCTCGCTGACCTCCTCGCCCGTGTCGCGCATCATCTGGATGAGGATCTCGTTCTGGTATTCGAGGTGGGTCAGGATGACCTCGATCTCGGCCTCCGCCTTGACGTTCACTTCCAGGTCGTGCTCGGCCCGCGCATCGGCGGCCGCCCCCTGGACGTTCTGTCCCACCATGATCAGCGGCATCAGCAGGATCTGGATGACGTTGGAAATGAACAGCCACAGCACGAAGGCCATGGGCGGGTCGAACTGAAGGGGCTTCGGGGCGAGGCTGTTCCAGCCGAGCCAGAGTATCGTCCAGGTCAGGATCAGCAGGAAGAAGCCCATGCTGCCCACGTGGAGCGTGATCCACAGGGCGAGCTTCTCGAGCGGCTTCAGGGACTTCACCCGCTGCTTGGCGAAGTCGCGCAGCGGTTTGTGTCGGGCCCGCAGCTCCTCGATCGTCATCGGCGGTTTGGGGATGGCCACGCGTTCACCTCTCCATGCCTCGCGGCGAGGGTTTGCCTGGCGATTTCCATTGGCGCAGGCGCATCCCCTACGCGTAGCGCCGCTGTCCGGTTCAATCCGAGAGCGCGATAGGAGCGCCCCGCGACCCGTTCAGGCCGGCGAAGACAGCGCCGCCACGCCCGCGGCGACGCGGGTCAGCAGGTCCCGGCG
>JAQGIX010000392.1 GCA_028290925.1 Phenylobacterium sp.
CCGCGGCGCCTCGGCCGAGGTGGTGGAGGAGCGCATCACCCAGGTGATCGAGCGCCAGGTGGCCGGCATCCAGGGCGTCGACCGGGTGTCCTCGTCCTCGCGCGACGGCAACTCGCGGATCAACATCTCCTTCACCCTCGACCGCAACCTGGACCAGGCCGCCAACGACGTCCGCGATGCGGTCAGCCGGGTGACCAGCCAGCTGCCGTTGCAGGCCGATCCGCCGCAGATCGCCAAGGCCAACGCCGACGCCCAGCCGATCCTGTTCCTGAGCCTGGTCTCCACCACGCTCGACCGCATGGCGCTGTCGGACTACGCCAACCGCTACATCGTCGAGCGGCTGTCCACCGTGGACGGCGTGGCGCAGGTCTTCCTGGCCGGCCAGCAGCTCTATTCCATGCGCGTCTGGCTCGACCCCGACGCCATGGCGGCGCGCGGCGTGACGGTGGGCGACGTGGAGACCGCGCTCAACACCCAGAACCTCGAACTGCCGGCGGGCGCGCTGGAGGCGCCGGCGAAGGATTTCACCATCCGCGTGGCGCGGGCCTATGCGAGCCCGGCGGACTTCGCCCGCATGCCGATCGTCCCCGCCGTGGCGCGCACCGCCCAGGCGCAGACCTCGGCGGCCGTGGGCGGCGTCGCCTCCGGCCCCGGCGCGGCGCAGGGCGCCCGCTCGGCGGTCGCCACCTCGTCCAACGCCAACGAGTACGTCACCCGGCTGGGCGACATCGCCCGGGTGGAGGAGGGGCCGGACGAGCGGCGGCGGCTGTTCAGGTCCAACGGCAGCGACCAGGTCGGCATCGCCATCACCCGCCAGTCCCAGGCCAACGACCTGGAGATCGCCAAGGGCGCCTACAAGGCGGTCGAGGAGATCAACAAGGCGCTGCCGAAGGGCACCAAGCTGGTCGTCGCCATCGACTTCTCGGACTTCACCCGCCAGGCGATCCAGGAAGTCTGGATCACCATGTCCCTGTCGCTGGCCATCGTGGCCCTGGTGAACTTCGTGTTCCTGGGCACCTGGCGCGCGGCGCTGATCCCGACGATCGTCGCGCCGATCTGCATCCTGTCGACCTTCATAGTGCTGGCCCCGCTGGGCTTCTCGATCAACCTGCTCACCCTGCTGGCCCTGGTGCTGGCGATCGGCCTGGTGGTCGACGACGCCATCGTGGTGGTTGAGAACATCCAGCGACGGATCGACGAGGGCGAGCCGCCGATCGTGGCGGCGCAGCGCGGCGCGCGGCAGGTGTTCTTCGCGGTTGTGGCCACCACCATCGTGCTGATCTCGGTGTTCGCGCCCTTGATGTTCATGCCCGGCTACATCGGCCGGCTGTTCCGCGAGCTGGCGGTGGCGGTGGCCGCGGCGGTGTTCTTCTCCGCCGTCCTGGCGCTCAGCCTGTCGCCGATGCTGGCCTCGCGGCTGCTGCGTCCGGCCGCCGGCGAAGGCTGGCTGGCCCGCACGGTCGACAAGGGCATGCACAAGCTGCGCAGCTCGTACCACGCCTCGCTCGACGCGCTGCTGGGGCGAAGGTCCGCCACGCTGGCCGCCGGCGTGCTGGTGGCGGCGCTGGCGCTGGCCGCCTATGGCCTTTTCCAGGTGATCCCGCGCGAGCTGGTGCCGAACGAGGACCGCGGCCGCGTGGACGTGAATATCCTGGCCCCCGAAGGCGCCGGCTACGACTACACCCTGGCGATCGCCAAGAAGGTCGAGGTGCGGATGCTGCAGCTGCAGCAGGACGGCACGATCTCGCGCTACACCGTCTCGCTGCCCGGCTTCGGCGCCGTTTCGTTCAACGGCGGCTCGGCCAACGCGGTGCTGCCGACCAGGGGCCGCAAGATCGGCTCGCAGGAGCTCGCCGCCCAGCTGAACCGCGAGTTCTCCGCCGTCACCGGGGCGCGGGTGATCGCCTCGGTGCGTCCCAGCCTGCAGCGCGGCGGCCCGGGTGGCGGCGGCGGCGGCAGCAACATGGACCTGATCCTGATCGGCAACGAGTACCCGGAGATCAACGCCCAGATCCAGCCGCTGCTGGCGGCCGCCCAGGCCAATCCGGGCATGGCCCGGCCGCGCATCGAGTACGAGCCCACCAGCCCGCGCCTGCTGATCGACATCGACCGCGAGAAGGCGGCCTCTCTAGGGGTCTCCCCGCAGGCGGTCGGCAGCGCGCTGCAGGCGCTGTTCGGTTCCGAGCGGGTGACCACCTACATCAAGTCCGGCCAGGAATATGACGTCATCCTGCAGACCGACCGGCCGATGCGGATGAACGAGAGCGACCTCTCCAAGGTCAATGTGCGCACCAACAGCGGCCTGCTGGTGCCGCTCACCTCGCTGACCAGGACCAAGGTCAGCGGCGACACGCCGAGCCGCAACCGCATCGACCGCCAGCGGGCCATCACGCTGTCGGTGCAGCTCAACCCCGGCTACAGCGTCGGCGAGGCGGTGAAGTTCTTCGAGGACAAGCTGAGCGCCATGCCCGGCGTGAACTACAAATGGGGCGGCACGGCGCGCGACTACCTGGAGGCCGGCGGCTCGGTGGGCCTGGCCTTCGGCATGGCGCTGTTGCTGGTCTTCCTGGTGCTCGCCGCCCAGTTCGAGAGCTGGATCCACCCGGCGGTGATCATGCTCACCGTGCCGATCGCCGCGCTGGGCGGGCTGTTCGGCCTGCTGATCGCCGGCTCGACGATGAACACCTACAGCCAGATCGGGCTGATCATCCTGGTGGGCATCGCCGCCAAGAACGGCATCCTGATCGTCGAGTTCGCCAACCAGCTGCGCGATCAGGGCCTGTCGATCCGCGAGGCGGTGATCGAGAGCGCCTCGCTGCGCCTGCGGCCGATCATCATGACCTCGATCTCGGCGGCGGCCGGGGCCATCCCGCTGATCGTCTGGGGCGGGGCCGGCGGCGAGAGCCGCAAGACCATCGGCGTGACCATCTTCTTCGGCGCGATCTTCGCCACCCTGGTGACGCTGTTCGTGGTGCCGGTGTTCTACAACCTGCTGGCCCGCTTCACGAAGTCGCCGCAGCACACCGCCCGGCGGATCGAGGCCTTCGAGGAAGCCGAAGCCGCCCGCGTCGCCAACGCGGCCGAATAGTCCCCAAAGAGAAGGCCCTCCCAGAGCGGGAGGGCCAGGAAGCTGCGCGGGACCCGAGGAGGGGGCGACGGGACCGTTGCTCCGCGCGGGGCTTGGGGGTCCATCCGCGCGGGGGTGTCGATCTCACAGAGGCGGGGGTCGACGCCGGCGACCATGCGCCCCGCCAAAATGCGCGTCAAGGTTGTCCATCTTCAAGCTGCGCGCGGCAGGCGTACTGGAGCGCCGGCCCCGGTCTTACGGATGCGGGCTGGTCTCCGCCTTCAGGTAGGCGATCACGTCGATCCGGTCCTTGGGATCCTTGAAGCCGACGAAGGTCATCTTGGTGTTCGGGACCATGGCCTTGGGATCGGTCAGCCAGGTGTCGAGATGCTGGGGGTCCCAGGTGAAGCTCTGGGCCTTCAGCGCGTCGGAATAGTTGTAGCCGGGCTTGCCGGCGGCCTTGCGCCCGAAGATCCCGCTGAGGTTCGGACCGGTCATGTCCGCGCCGTCCGGGGTGAGGGTGTGGCAGGACTTGCAGAGGGCGAACTTGGCCTCCCCATTGGCCAGGTCGCCGGTGTTGTAGGGCGCGGGCAAGGTGGCCACGAGCGCCGCCTTCTCCTGGTCGGTCGGCTCGGCGCTGGGCGCGGTGGACGGCTGGCTGGAGTTCGTCTGCGCCTGGTTGGCCGCGGGGCTGGTCGGAGACTTGCCGCAGCCGGCGAGGGCGGCGGCCGTGGCGGCGGCGGCGAACATCAGGCCCAGGTGGCGCATTCGGGAATCTCTCCGTAGGGGGCTTCCGAAAAAGGTGCGGCAAGCTAGCGCAGGGATTCCGCGATGCAAGCGCTCCTAGCGCTGCTTGCGTCGCTCGCGGTTCACCGCCTCGTCGAGCGCCTGCAGGAAGCGCGACCGGTCCGCCCGTTCGAAGGCCTTGGGCCCGCCGGTGATCTCGCCGGTCGAACGGATGTGCTCGGAGATCGCCCGGCCGGCCAGCGCCTGGCCGATGGAATCCGCGGTGAACGCCCGCCCGTTCGGCGCCAGGGCGGCGGCGTCCTTCTTCAGCGCCCGGTCGGCCAGCGGGATGTCGTTGGTGACCACGATGTCGCCCGGCTGAGCCTGATCGGCGATCCAGTCGTCGGCCACGTCCGGACCGGCGTCGACCATCACGAACTCGATCGTCGGCGAGACCGGCGTGCGGATGAAGCCGTTGGCGACCACGAAGGTCTTCAGGCCGTAGCGGGCGGCCACCTTGTAGACCTCGTCCTTCACCGGACAGGCGTCGGCGTCGATGAAGATGCGCATGCAGGCCTCGGAGGGGCGTCGCCGGATGCCGGCCCGAACCGGCCGCTCGCCGCGCCGTATAGGACGCGCCGAAGTCGACGCCAAACCCGACGAGGCCGGGACGAACCTTCTGGCGTCGCCGGGGGCCGCGCGCTCCGGTGGCGGTGGCGCGCCACGGGCGCTAGCGTCACCGCTCCCTGAGTCTCGCCTACGGAGCACCCCTTACGAACAATCGCCAAGATCTCGGCCGCCGTGCTGGCCCTCCTCGTCGTCTCGGGGTCG
>JAQGIX010000043.1 GCA_028290925.1 Phenylobacterium sp.
GCCGAATTCTTACGGGCCAGCGTCGATTTCGTGCTAGAGCGCCGCAGCTAAATCGCGAGTTCGCTTATCCTCCCCATGCCCCCCGCCACGCCGCTTCTTGACACCGTCTCCTCGCCCGCCGACGTGCGGAAGCTGGCTGAGGGCCAATTGAAGCAGTTGGCCGAGGAGCTCCGGGCCGAGACCGTCGATGCGGTCTCCCAGACCGGGGGCCACCTGGGCGCGGGCCTGGGTGTCGTCGAGCTGACCATCGCCCTGCACTACGTCTATGACACACCCAAGGACGTCCTCATCTGGGACGTCGGCCACCAGGCCTATCCGCACAAGATCCTCACCGGCCGCCGCGACCGCATCCGCACCCTGCGCCAGGGCGGCGGCCTTTCCGGCTTCACCAAGCGCTCGGAGAGCGAATACGACCCCTTCGGCGCGGCCCACGCCGCAACATCGATCTCCGCCGCCTTGGGATTCTGCGTCGCGCGCGACCGCGAGGGCCGCGACAACCGGGTGGTGGCGGTGATCGGCGACGGGGCGATGAGCGCCGGCATGGCCTACGAGGCCATGAACAAGGCCTGCGAGACCACCCAGCAGCTGACCGTCATCCTCAACGACAATGACATGTCGATCGCCCCGCCGGTGGGCGGGATGAGCGCCTATCTGGCGCGCATGGTGTCCGGCGGCGGCTACCGGTCGATCCGCAATCTCGGCAAGTCGGTGGCCAAGGTGTTCCCCCGCCCGATGCAGGAGGCCGCCCGCAAGGCGGAGGAATTCGCCCGCGGCATGGTCACCGGCGGGACCTTCTTCGAGGAGCTGGGCTTCTATTACGTGGGCCCGATCGACGGCCACGACATGGGCGCCCTGGTCCACGTGCTGGAGAACGTCCGCGAGATCGACGACCGCCCGGTGCTGGTCCACGTGGTCACTCAGAAGGGTCACGGCTACGCGCCGGCCGAGAACGCCGCCGACAAGTACCACGGCGTGGTGAAGTTCGACGTGGTCACCGGCCAGCAGGCCAAGCCCGCCCAGCCCGCCGCCCCGCAGTTCACCAAGGTGTTCGCCCAGGAGCTGGTCAAGCGCGCCGAGCTCGACCCGAAGATCGTGGCGATCACCGCGGCCATGCCCTCCGGCACCGGCCTCGACCTGTTCGCCGAGCGCTTCCCCGACCGGGTGTTCGACGTGGGCATCGCCGAGCAGCACGCGGTGACCTTCGCCGCCGGCCTGGCCGCCGACGGCATGAAGCCGTTCGCGGCGATCTACTCGACCTTCCTGCAGCGCGGTTACGACCAGGTGGTCCACGACGTGGCGATCCAGCAGCTGCCGGTGCGCTTCGCCATCGACCGGGCGGGCCTGGTGGGCGCCGACGGCGCGACCCACGCGGGCTCTTTCGACATCGGCTACATGGGCGCGCTGCCGGGCATGGTGCTGATGGCCGCCGCCGACGAGGCGGAGCTGGCCCACATGGTCGCCACCGCCGTGGCGATCGATGACCGGCCGTCGGCCTTCCGCTATCCGCGCGGCGAGGGCACGGGCGTGGCGATCCCGGCGCTGGCCGAACCCCTGGAGATCGGCAAGGGCCGCATCGTCCGGGAAGGCACGGCGGTCGCTATCCTGTCGCTCGGCGCTCGGCTGGCGGAGAGCCTGAAGGCCGCCGACATGCTGGCCGCGCGGGGGCTGTCCGCCACCGTGGCCGACGCCCGCTTCGCCAAGCCCCTGGACCTCGATCTGATCCTCCGGCACGCCCGCGAGCACGAGGCGCTGATCACCGTGGAGGAGGGCGCGATCGGCGGCTTCGGGGCTTTCGTGCTGCAGGCGCTGGCCAAGCACGGCGCGCTCGACCGCGGCCTGAAGGTCCGCACCCTCACCCTGCCGGACATCTTCCAGGACCACGACAAGCCCGAGGTCATGTACGCCCAGGCCGGCCTCGACGCCGAGGGCATCGTGCGCGGCGCCCTCGAAGCGCTCGGCGTCAGCAACGCTTCCATCGCGGGCCGGCGGGCCTGAGCCTGCCCATGCTGACAAGGCGCGGCGCCCTGGCGCTGACCGCGGCGGGGCTCGCCCTGCCGGCCCGGGCGGCCGCAGACTTCAATCGCCAAATCCGCGACCTGGAGACCGCCGCCGGCGGCCGCATCGGCGTCTCTGCGATCGACACCGGCAGCGGCCGGCGCCTGCGTCATCGCGCCGACGAACGTTTCCCCATGTGCAGCACCTTCAAGCTGCTGGCCGTCGCGGCGATCCTGCACCGGGTCGATGGCGGCCGCGAGCAGCTCGCCCGGCCGATCCGGGTCGACAGGGCCGACGTCGTGGGCTGGGCCCCGGTGACCTCGAAGCACATCGGCCAGGATCTGCCGCTCGAAACGCTGTGCGAGGCGGCCATGACGCTCAGCGACAACGGTGCGGCGAACCTGATCCTCAACGCGCTCGGCGGTCCCCAGGGCGTGACCGCCTACGCCCGGTCCCTGGGCGATCCCACGACCCGGCTCGACCGCCGTGAGCCGGAACTCAATCGGGTCGGGCCGGGCGACCCGCGCGACACCACCACGCCAGACGCCATGGCGGCTGACCTTCGGAACCTGACGCTCGGCAAGGCCCTCGGCCCGCGGTCGCGCGAGCGGCTGATCGCCTGGCTGGTGGCCAACAAGACGGGCGATGAGTCCCTGCGCGCGGGCGCGCCCAAGGGGTGGCGCGTCGGAGACAAGACCGGCTCCGGTCCGACCCGCGGCGCGGTCAACGACGTGGCGATCCTCTGGCCGCCGGGCCGGCCGCCGATCCTGATCGCCGCCTATACCGATGGCGCACCGGGCGAGCTGCCCCGCCGCCGGGCGACCCTCGCCGCCGTGGGGCGGATCGTCACGTCGAGCCTCTAGCCTGCCGCCCCGCCCTAAACCAACCACGCTGTCGGCCGTTGGTGTCGCAAAAGGAGAACAGATGGACCGCAACGTCCGCGACGCCGTGAACGTCGCCACCCGCATCGCCGCCGGCGACGACCGCACCCGCTACGACGGCGTGGCCATCAGCCTGCACTGGCTGACCGTCTTTCTGGTGCTGGCCAACTTCGCCCTGGCCGAGACCTGGGCGGGATTCGCCAAGCCGACCCGCCACCTGATGGTCGCGACGCACATGTCGTTCGGCATCCTGCTGGCGATCACCGTCGTGGCGCGCATCGTCTGGCGCCTGATGCCCGGCCATCAGGTAAGCTCCGCGAACTCGGGCGCGGTCGCGCTCGCCTCGAAGGCCGTGCACTATCTGCTCTATGGGCTGCTGGCGCTGGAGGCCGTGCTGGGCTTCGTGCTGCGCTGGTCGGGTGGGGAGGCGATGAGCTTCTTCGGCCTGGCCATCCCCTCGCCGATGGCCACCGTCTCGCGAGCCACGAACCATACGATCGGCGACCTGCACAACTGGAACGGCTGGGCGATCATCATCCTGGCGGCCGGCCATGCGGGCGCGGCGCTCTACAACCACGTCGTGGTCAAGAACGACGTGCTGCGGCGGATGCTGCCGCAGGGCGCACGGCGGAGCGCCTGAGCCTCAGTTCCCGTCGTCGTTGGGATAGGGCGGCCGGTAGTAGCCCGGCGGCGGATAGGTGGGCCGCGGCGGATAATACCGTTGCAGGTACTCCTGGCGCCGCGCCTCGGCGGCCCGCACCTCATCCTCGTCCTCGGCGCGCTGCCGCTGGGCGTCGGCTTCGGCCTGCTGGCGCCGCGTCTCCTGGGCGACCTGCTGCGTCTGGGCCTCGGCGGCCTTCTTCTGGGCGCGGACCAGGGCGAGCTGTTCGTCGGCCAGCTGCTTGGCGCGGGCCTCGGCGGCGACGCGGGCCTGGGCGTCCTGCCTGGCGGCGACCTGGGCGCGGTACTGCCCGCTCACCTGCGCGCCACAGATCCTCAGGTCGTTGAGCCCCTGCTCGGAGCCGGTGAGCTTGGCGCTGACCGGCTCCTCGGCCAGCCAGGCGATCAGCAGCGTGCCGCCCTTGCGCAGGGCCGTGAGCGTCTCGTCGCTCAGGGTCATGGTCCCGACCTTGGGGTCCAGGCGGGTCAGCAGGTTGGAGTAGGGCTTCTTGTCGATGTCGACCGCCAGGAACGCCCGCTTGGGCATCTCGTCCTTGGCGAATTTCAGCTGCACGTGCTCGCCGTCGGAGACCAGCGAGATCATCGCCGGATTGTTCGAGCGGCCGATCAGCTCGATGTCGGTGTGGCAGCTGTCCTCGTCCGGGGTGATGATCCAGGTGAAGATCGAGGAGCCGGCCGGCGCAGCCATGGCCGGGCCGCCAAGCATCGCGACGGCCAACGCGCCCGACAGAAGATACCTGATCACGACTAGTCCTCAGCGCCCTCGATCCGAAGGTTACGCTCGCGCCACATGAACGGGAAGTGAGCAGACCGTCGCGGGGGGACGGTTAGCGCCTGCAACTTTCGATGAAGTGGCGGGCCTGGGCCGGATCGGCGGCGGGGAGGGCGGTCCGCTGGCCCTCGGCGTCGAGCGCCAGCTCGCCAGAGGCCGCGAAGCGCGCCAGCACCGGGTCGTCCGGCCGCACCGAACTTTCCAGCAGCACGCCGTCGCCGACGCCGCTGGGCGCGGCGTCGGCCGCATAGCGCTGGGCGCGGTCGCCTGACTTCAGGCCGAGGCTGGGCTTGGCTCCCGCTCGTCCGGCCACCGTCGAGACCCGAACCAGGTCGGACTTCGGCGCGCAGGTCAGCATGACGAGCACGTCGTCGCTCTGTGGCCGCCCGTAGGCCAGCTTGGCGCCTTCGCCGTCGACCTGGGCCAGCGACCAGGCCATTCCGGCGCCGGGCCGCGGCGCGGATTGGCTGGCGCAGGACGCCAGGGCGAGGCTGCCGATCAGGCCTGGGAGCACACCGTTGCGCATGACGACCCCTTCACTGAAGGGAAGAACGCCACGGCGCCTCCGTCGTTGCCTTGATCGGGATCAGAAGGGCCAGAACTTCTCCACCAGCGCCTGGCCGCCCGGGGTCTTCTGCACGCGGCTGATGTCGCCCCGGCCGCCGTAGGAGATCCGCGCCTCGGCGATCTGAGTGTGGCGCACGGTGTTGGATGAGGAGATGTCCTCGGGCCGCACGATCCCGGCCACCGTCAACTGGCGGACCTCGGCGTTGGTGCGCACTTCCTGGACCCCCTGGATCACCATGTTGCCGTTCGGCAGCACGGTGGTCACCACCGCGGCGATGGTCAGGGCGATCTTCTCCGAGCGGGTGATCGCGCCGCTGCCGGCCTGGTCGGTCTTGGTGTTGGTGCCCAGCGCATTGGCCGGATCGAAGGCCTTGGGCAGGATCTTGCCGAGGCTGGACTCCAGGCCGAGCAGGTGCGGGATGCCGGCGGTCATGTCGCTCTGGTGCGTGGTGGTGGTCTGGTTGGTGGTCTTTGCGCTGTCGTCGATGTCGATCAGCACGGTCAGGATGTCGCCCACCTTGGCCGCGCGCTGGTCGGCGAAGAATTCGCGGGCGCCGGTGCGCCACAGGGAATTGGCGCTGGCCGGCCGGGGCTCGTCGCGGGGCGCGGCCAGCGGCAGGATCGCCTGCTCGCGCGGCATCAGCGCCGCCGGATAGCCGACCGGCGCGAGTTCGGGTCCCTTCACCGCCTCCATCACCGAGGAACAGGCGCCCAGCGGGAGGAGGGCGACGAGAGCGAGCAGACGCAGACGCATGGAAGCTTCCTTCAACGGAGCGCGATACGGGTGGAGCGGGCGGCCCGCAGCTGATCGGCCTGCGGCCCGACGACCGCCTGGCCGGGGCCGGTGACCACGGCCTGGATGGTCCGCTTGGAGACGGTGTTCTCGACATTCACGGTCTCGCCGATCCCCGCGGCGCCCAGCGCCTTGCCCTGCAGGGAGAGCGAGACGCCCTCAGCCTGGAACAGCACGGTGATGACCTCGCCGGCCTTGATGATCTGCGGGGCGGAGACGTCGTGGGCGAGCGCCGCGGCTCCGGCGCGCAACGGCCGGCGGGCGGCCAGGCCGATCACCGCGTCGGGATCGCGCGGCGCATCCGAGGGCGCCATCGCCGCCTTGCCCCATACCAGGTCCTCGGCCGCCACGGTCTCGCCGGCCCCGATGTTGCGGGCGTAGGTCAGTACGTCGACATTGCCCCGCGAGGCGACCATGGCGACGCTGCCGGCCGCGGCCGGCGCCACAGGTCCGCCGTGCACCACGATGGTCCTCAGGCCCTCGGCGTTGTCCCAGTCGAGGCCCGCGCGGCGGGCGATGGACTGCACGGTCTGGGCGTTCAGCACGACATTGGCGGCGGTCCGGTTGGCCACCGCGACGCGGCCTGCCGGTCCGGCGCCGTCGAACAGGTCGCCCAGCGTCACCACCCCGTCGGCGTTGGCGGTGTCGGCCTTCAGCATCACCGGACGGCCGGCCAGCGCCGGGCCGGCGAGGGCCAGGGCCGCGACGGCGGCGAGGAGCAGCGCCTTCATCTTACGGCTTCACTTGGTTGGCCACGCCCAGCATGGCGTCGGCGGTGGAGATCACCTTGGAGTTCATCTCGTAGGCCCGCTGGGCGACGATCAGGGCGGTGATCTCGGACACCGGATCGACGTTGGAGGCCTCGGTGTAGCCCTGGACAAGGGTCCCCACGCCGTTGGTCCCCGGCACGACGGTGGTCGGCGGGCCGGAGGCGGCGGTCTCCTTGAGCAGGTTCCCGCCCTGGGCCGAGAGGCCGCCCTCGTTCATGAAGGTGGAGAGCTGCAGGTTGCCGACGATGGTCGGGGCCGGCGAGGCCGATGTGGTCACCTCCACCTGCCCGGCCTTGGAGATGGTGACGTCCATGGCGCCGGCCGGAATGGTGATCGCCGGCTGGAGCAGGTAGCCGTCCTGGGTCACCAGCTGGCCCTGGTCGTTGATCGCGAAGTTGCCGGCCCGGGTGTAGGCGGCGTCGCCGGCCGGCATCAGCACCTGGAAATAACCGGAGCCGTTGATCGCCAGGTCGAACTTGTTGTCGGTCCGGGTCAGGGTGCCCTGGGTGGAGATGCGGTAGACCGACCCGGTCTTGACGCCGGCCCCCACCTGCACGCCGGTCGGCACGATGTTGCCCTGGTCGGAGGACTGGACCCCGGGCTGCTCCAGGGTCTGGTAGAGCAGGTCCTGGAACTCGGCGCTCTGACGCTTGAACGCCACCGTGTTCATGTTGGCGATATTGTTCGAGATGACCTCGACGTTCAGCTGCTGGGCGGACATGCCCGTCGCAGCGGTGCGGAGAGCTTGCATCGCGTTACTCCTTAAGCGGCCTTGCCGAGCTGCTGGATCGCCTGGGTCGAGAGATCGCCCTCGCTATCCATCATCTTGGCCATCTGTTCGTAGGCCCTGGAGACCTCGATCATTCGCGTGATCTCCAGGATCGGGTTGACGTTGGAGCTCTCCAGCATGCCCTGGCGCACGCGCGCGTCGGCGGCCGGCGTGGCCGGCTGGTTGGAGGTGTTCTGCAGGAGGTTGTCGCCGACCTTCTCCAGGGTGGAGAGGGTCTGGAAGCTGACCACGCCCAGCTTGCCGATCCGCGTGGTGCCCTGGCTGATCGTCCCGTCCGGCGAGACGGTGACCTGGCCCTTCTCCGGGCTCAGGCTGATCTCGCCGCCCCCGTCGTCGAGCACGGGGTCGCCGCCCTGGCTGACCAGCCGGCCGGTGTCGTCCATCCGGAAGCGGCCGTCGCGGGTGTAGCGCATGCCCTGGGCGGTGCGGACCTGGAAGAAGCCCTGGCCGTCGATGGCCACGTCGAAGGGCGAATCGGTGCGGTGCAGCGCGCCCTGGCCGAAATTGCGGATCACCCCGTTCGGCGCCACGAACTTCACCGGCTTGGGCCCGCCCAGGGTGAAGGCCGGCGCCTGCGGATCTTCTCTGACGGCCAACGCCTCGACCTTGAAGCCGGTCGTGTCGGCGTTGGCGATGTTGTTGGCGATGATGTCCATCTGCCGCTGAAGCACGATCTGCTTCGACAGTCCGACGTACAGGCTGTTGTCCATTAATTTCCTGGCCTTCGAGCCGCGATGGTTTTCGGCAAAAGCGCTGCAAGCTTCGGGCCAGGTGAAAACCCAAGGAAATTCAGGAGTTAAAATGGTTAACGGGCGCCAACCGGCGAAATCTGCCGGGTAAGGTTGGCCGCCGTTAAGGTCCGTTAAAAACGGGTTCTTAACCAAACGCGGGTCACACGTGGGCGACTAGGATTCTAAGGAACGCGCGCGTGGCCGAAGCCGCAGTCAAAGAGGCGCCCGAAGCCGAAGCCGTCGAAGGCGAGGAGGGCGAGGCGGCGCAGCCCAAGAAAAAGCTGTCGCTGAAGATGCTGATCATCATCGGCGCCGCAGCGCTGGTGGTGCTGGCCGGCGGGGGCGGCGCGGCCTTCTTCCTGCTGAAGCCCAAGCCCGACGCGGCCCAGGCCGGCAAGGCCCACAAGGCCAAGAAGGGCGGCAAGGACGAGAAGGCCGGCAAGGACGCCAAGGGTGGCGCGGCCCAGGTCCGCGAAGGGCCGGACGGGGTGCTGTTCTACACCGTGCCCGACATCGTCGTGAACATGCAGACCGCCGACGGGCGGCCGACCTTCCTGAAGCTGAAGCTCACCCTGGAACTGCCGGACCAGGAGGGCGTCGACGCCCTCGAGCCGAACATGCCCAGGCTGCAGGACATGTTCCAGACCTTCCTGCGGGAGCTTCGACCGGAGGACCTCTCCGGCAGCCAGGGCTCCTACCAACTGCGCATGGAGCTGCTGCGCCGGGTCAATCTGGTGATCGCGCCCTCCAAGGCGAACGCCGTCCTGATCGAGGAGATGCTGATCAACTAGCCGCCTCGCAGGCGGCTGGTTGCGTCCAGGTAAGCATGGCCGAAGACACCGACACCCCTCCGGAACCCGAAGCCGCCGCGGCTGCCGAAGCTGCGCCCGCCGCCGAAGCGCCGGCGGCCGGCGGCGACTGGAGCGAGACCGACGGCATGGGTCCGGCGGCCGGCGACGGCTCGATCGGCTCGGAACGGATCCTCAACCAGGAGGAGATCGACAGCCTGCTGGGCTTCGACCTCTCCGAGGAGGAGATGGCCGAACGCACCGGCATCCGGGCGATCATCAACTCGGCGCTGGTCTCCTACGAACGCCTGCCGATGCTGGAGATCGTCTTCGACCGGCTGGTCCGGTACATGACGACCAGCTTGCGGAACTTCACTTCGGACAACGTCGAGGTGAGCCTCGACAACATCTCCTCGATCCGCTTCGGCGACTATCTGAATTCCATCCCGCTGCCGGCCATCCTGGCGGTGTTCCGCGCCGAGGAGCTCGACAACTACGGCCTGCTGACGGTCGATTCCAACCTGATCTACTCGATCGTCGACGTGCTGCTGGGCGGCCGCCGCGGCACCGCGGCCATGCGCATCGAGGGCCGGCCCTACACCACCATCGAGCGCGTGCTGGTGTAGCAGATGGTGCAGGTGGTGCTCTCCGACGCCCGTCTGGCCTTCGAGCCGCTGACGCCGGTCACCTTCACGCTGGATCGCCTGGAGACCAACCCGCGGTTCGCCGCCATCGCCCGGCCGGCCAACGCCGCCATCCTGGTGAAGCTGCGGGTCGACATGGAAGACCGCGGCGGCCGCATCGAGCTCTTGCTGCCCTACGCCACCCTCGAGCCGATCCGGAAGATGCTGCTGCAGCAGTTCATGGGCGAGAAGTTCGGCCGCGACAACATCTGGGAAAGCCACCTCGCCACCGAGCTGTGGACCACCAGCATGGACGTCCGCGCCGTGCTCGACGAGCAGCAGGTGCCGCTCAAGCAGATCCTCGAGCTGAAGGTCGGCGACACCATCATGCTCAACGCCACGCCCGACAGTTTGATCGAACTTCGCGCGGGCTCGATCCCGCTAACGCGGGGCCGCATGGGCCGCCGCAACTCCCACATCGCCGTCCGCGTCGAGGCGCCGCTTACGCCCAACGCCCGCGCCGCCGTCACAAGGGTCAGTGAATGAGTTTGATCGGTCTCGCCATGAACCTGCTGCTGGCCGGCCTCCTGGGCGCGGCCCTGGTGCTGGGCCTCAGGCTCAACAAGCGGCTGAAGGCGTTGCGCGACAGCCATGAAGGCTTCGCGGTCGCGGTCCGCGAACTGAACGCCGCCGCCGAGCGGGCCGAGCAGGGACTCGCCGACCTGCGCGCCGCCACCGACGAGGCCGTCGATACGCTCGCCGATCGCATCGAGAAGGGTCGCGCCCTGGCCTCCAAGCTGGAGCGCCTGATCATTGAGGCGCCGCCCGCGAGCCGCGAGCCCTCCGCCCTCCGCGACGACGGCCAGGACAAGCGCCTGGGCATGCTGCTCGCCGCCGCCCGCGAGGCGCGCGGCCGTCCCGAGCCCATCGCCGCCGCCATCGCCCGACCCGCGCCGCTGCGCCCGCGAGCCAATCCTGAGGACGACCTCTTCGAAGACGCACCGCTCAGGCTGCACCAGGGAGGCCGCTGATGAAGTCCATGCCGCGCATCCTGCCGCTGGTCGGCGTCGCCATCGGCGGCGTGCTGGCGATCAACGCCCTCGCCGGCGCCCGCGACCTGCCGAACCTGTTCTCGCACGCCAAGGCCTTCGCCGAGGAAGCCGCCAAGGGCGGCAAGCCCGCGAAAGGCTCCGCGGCCGACAAAACCAAGGGCGGCAAGGACGCCAAGCCGGGCGATCCCGCGGCCGCCACCGGCGACGCCGCCAACACCGCCGCGGCCGTTCCCCCGCTGCCGCCGCCGAGCATCAAGCCGCAGGCGGTCTGCGCGCCCACCGCCGCCGAGCTCGCCAAGGAGGCCGGACTGTCGCCGGCCGAGCTGCAGGTGCTGCAGAACCTCGGCGCCCGGCGCGGCGTGCTCGACCAGCAGCAGACCGATCTCGAAACCCAGATGGCCCTGCTGGCCGCCGCCGAAGCCAAGCTCGACGCCAAGACCAAGGCGCTCACCGGCCTGAAGGCCGACGTGCAGAGCTTGCTCGCCCAGGCCGACGGCCGCGAGGCCACGGAAGTCGACCGCCTGGTCAAGGTGTTCGAGGGCATGAAGCCCAAGGACGCGGCGCCGCGCATGGTGCTGCTGGACGATGCGGTGCGTGTCCCGATCGCCGCCAAGATGAAGGAGCGTTCCCTCTCGGCGATGCTCGCCCAGATGCCGCCGGTCGAAGCCAAGAAGCTCACCGAATTGCTGGCCAAGCGCTTCACCGCCGCCAAGACCCTGGCCGCCAACGCCGTCGCCCAGGCCGACGCCAAGGGCCCCGATCCGGCCGCTCAGCCGGCCAAGGCCAAGCCCGCGCCGGTCAAGCAGGCCAGGGCGCGGCCGCGCAAGAAGGCCTCCGCCGCCAAGCAGGCCGCCGCCGCTACGCCGGCC
>JAQGIX010000060.1 GCA_028290925.1 Phenylobacterium sp.
GGCCGACGCGGCGGTGGCCGTGCAGGCGGTCCTGGGGCTCGTCGAGCCGCAGAGCTCAGGCCTCGGCGGCGGCGCCTTCATGGTGTTCTACGACGCCAAGACCCACCAGGTGACCGCCTACAACGGCCGCGAGACGGCGCCGGCCGGCGCCACGCCGGACATGTTCCTGGGTCCCGACGGCAAGCCCATGGACCGCGGGACGGCGATGACCTCCGGCCGCTCGGCCGGCGTGCCCGGCGCCATCGCCATGCTGCGCCTGGCGCAGCGCCAGCACGGCAGGCTGAAGTGGAGCCAGCTGTTCGGGGAGGCCGAGCGCCTGGCCGACCAGGGTTTTGCGGTCCCCGGCCGCATGGCGATGTCCGCCGCCTCCCGCGCGCCGCAGGCCCAGACGCCCGACGCCGTCGCCTATTTCACCAAGCCCGACGGGACCAAGGTGAAGCAGGGCGACATCATGCGAAACCCGGCCTACGCCGCCACCCTGCGCAAGCTGGCCGCCCAGGGCCCGAAGGCCATTCTCGAAGGCCCGATCGCCGCGGCCATCGTCGCCAAGCTGCATCAGAACCCCATCCCCGGCTCAATGACGCTGGACGACCTGAAGGCCTACAAGCCGGAGACCGGCCCCGCGCTCTGCCGGCCCTACCGGATCTACGTGATCTGCACCCCGCCCGCGCCGTCCGGCGGCCCCTCGGTGCTCGAGGGGCTGGGCATCCTCGCCAACACCGACATCGCCGCCCACGGTCCGAGCGACCCGCAAGGCTGGTACCTGTTCGCCCAGGCGAGCCGGCTGATATACGCCGACCGCGACCGCTACCTGGCCGACCCGGACTTCGTGAAGGTGCCCACCGAGGGGCTGCTGGACCCGGCCTATCTCGCCGAGCGCGCCAAGCTGATCGGCCCGACAGCCGGGCCGCCGCCGGCCCCCGGCAAGCCCAGGGGCGCGCCGGACTTCGGTCCCGACCACACCCTCGAGCCCGGCGGCACCACCCACTTCGTGATCGTCGATGCGGCCGGGAACGTGGTCTCCATGACCACCACCGTCGAGAGCATCTTCGGCGACGGCCGGATGGTGGCGGGGTTCTTCCTCAACAACCAGCTCACCGACTTCTCCTTCACGCCCAGGCAGTCGGACGGCGCGCCCGCGGCCAACGCCGTCGCGCCGCGCAAACGGCCGCGCAGCGCCATGTCGCCCACCATCATCCTCGATCGCCAGGGCCGCTTCGTCGCCGCCGTGGGCTCGCCCGGCGGCCCGGCCATCGTCGCCTATGACCTGAAGGCCGTGGTGGGGATGATCGATTGGAAGCTGACGCTGCAGCAGGCGATCGAGCTGCCCAACATGATCGCGGCCGGCACGATCTACGCCACCGAGCCCGAGAAGCTGCCCCCCGGCGTCGCCGAGGCCCTGGCCGCCAAGGGCATGAAGCTGATCCCCGGCTTCGGCGCCGAAGCCTCCGGCCTGCACGGCATCGAGAAGGTCCCCGGCGGCCTGCGCGGGGCCGCCGACCCCCGTCGCGAGGGCGTGTCGAAGGGGTACTAGATCCCGTTCTTCGCCCGCCGCCCCGGCGCGCGGCCCGGCGCGCCCGGCAGGCGGATCTCGAACACCGCGCCCGGGGGGCCGGCCTCGACCAGGGTCAGGTCGCCGCCGTGGCCTTGGGCCAGCTCGCGGGCGATGGCCAGGCCCAGCCCCGCCCCGTCCGGCCGCCCGGAGCCCGCGAAGGGCTGGAACATCCGCTCGCGCACCCGCTCCGGCACGCCGGGGCCATTATCGGCCACCCGGATCAGGGTCAGGCCCTCTCCATAGCTGACCGAGACGCTGACGGCGCCGGGCTCGCTGCGGCCCTCCTGGTGCTCGATGGCCTCGCGGGCGTTGCGCATCAGGTTGACCAGGATCCGGTGCAGCTGGTCGGGATCGGCCATCACCTGGTCGGCGAGATCGACCTCACAGTCCAGCCGCACGCCGTCCTTCGACAGCCGCGCTTCCTCGGCGGCGGTCTCCACCACGGACGCCAGCAGCACGGCTTTCGGCTCCGGCGGCGCCTCCTGGCTCTTGCCATAGGCCAGCACTCCGGAGGCCAGCTTCACCGCCCGGTCCAGCGCCCGCTCGAGCCGGGGCAGGGCCTGGGTGACCTTCGGGTCCTTCAGCGCCGCCAGCCGCTCGGAGGCGATCTGGGCCGAGGTCAGCATGTTCTTCAGGTCGTGGTTGATCTTGGCCACCGCCTCGCCCAGCGCCGCCAGCCGCGCCCGCGAATTCAGCGCCGCGCGCAGGTCCGCCTGCATCAGATCGAGCTCGGTCTCGGCGCGGCCGATCTCGTCGCGGCGGCGCGACAGCGGCACGCGGGCCTTTGGATCATCCGGATCGGCGCGGAACCGCTCCATGGCGTAGGTGATCCGCTGCATCGGCCGGACCAGGAAGTAGTTGAGCGTCAGATAGACCAGCACGCCGGCCACCGCCGAGACGAAGCCGATCACCAGCACCACCCGCCAGAGGTAGTCCACCAGCGCCTTCTTCAGCTCGGCGTCGGGGGCCACGAACTCCACGAAGTCGGCCTTGCGGAAGCGCGGCGCGGCCATCACCCGCATGCGGCTGCCCGGCGCGCTGAACAGGGTGCTGAACGGCGCCAGCAGGTCGAGGCCGGCATTGCCGCGCAGATCGACGAGGTAGGGCGCCCGCGCCGGCGTCCGCGGTCCAGCGAACACCAGGCTGCGGATCTTGTCGTTGGAGATGGCGACGATCTCCACGCCCGCGCCGCGCAGCAGCTCGCTCTTCAGCTGTTCGGAGACCTTGCGGTCGGGCGCGACCTCCGGGGCCAGCGAGGCCAGCTCCGCGGCCCGCGCCCGGTCGAGCAGCCACTGCTGCTCGAAGGCGGCCAGCACCGGCGGCAGAGAGATCAGGCCGCCGAACGCCACGAACAGGATGGTCAGCGTCAAAAGGCGCGCAGACAGGCCGCCCGGCCAGAAGAAGCGGGGCCTTTCGGGGATCGAAGGCTCCTGCGGGGCGTCCGCCATGGTCAATCCGATAGTCCAGCCCGCCAACTTGGGCAACGCGCGGCCCGCCGCCCGGCTGAGTCGGCGAGCGGGACTATCTCGCGCCCACGGCGGCGCTTACGGAAGCGAAACCGTCGGCCCTGAGGCGCGCCGCGAGGTCGCGCTTGATCTCGGTCACCAGCCCCGGGCCTTCGAACACCAGCGCCGAATAGAGCTGCACAGCCGAGGCGCCGGCGCGGATCTTGGCGTAGGCGTCGGCCCCCGAGGCGATACCGCCCACGCCCACCAGGGCCAGGCGCCCGGCCGCGGCGGCGGCGAACTCGGCCAGCACCCGCGTCGACAGCGCCGTCAGCGGCGCGCCGGAGAGCCCGCCGGCCTGGTCCTTGAACCGCGACGCCAGGCTCGGCCGCCAGACCGTGGTGTTGGAGACCATGATCCCGGCCAGGCCGTGGGCGACCACCGTCTCGGTGATCGCCTCAACCTCGCCCGCCGCCAGGTCCGGCGCGACCTTCAGGAACATCGGGACGGCGGCCGCGGCGGGCAGCGATCCCCGAGCTTCCGCCAGCCGGCCGAGCAGCTCGTCCAGCGCCGCCTTGGTCTGCAACGCCCGCAGCCCCGGCGTGTTGGGCGAGGAGACGTTGATGGCGAAGTAGGAGGCCAGCCCCCAGAGCCGCTTCAGCCCCGTCACGTAGTCGCCGATGCGGTCGGCGGCGTCCTTGTTGGCCCCGATGTTGGCGCCCACGACGCCCGAGGCGCCATTGGGCCCGCGGCGGCCCAGCCGCGCCGCGAAGGCCTCCAGCCCCTGGTTGTTGAAGCCCATGCGATTGATCACCGCCCGGTCCTCGCTGAGCCGGAACAGCCTGGGCCGCGCATTGCCGGCCTGGGGCTGGGGCGTGACCGTGCCGCACTCCACGAAGCCGAAGCCGGCCCGCAGCATGGGGGCGAACACCTCCGCGTTCTTATCGAAGCCAGGCGCCAGGCCCACCACGTTGGGCAGCGCGATCCCGGCCAGCGCGCCGCTGAGGATCGGATCGTCCTTGCCGCCCCGCGGTCCGAGCCCGGCCTTCAGTCCGGCGATGGCCAGCCCGTGGGCGTCCTCCGGATCGAGCGCCCTGAGCGCCCGCGTCGCCAATCCGTGCAGCCCGCTCACGGCAGGATCCCGATCAGCGGCACGCCGTCCGGATCGAGCGGCGCCTCGCCGATCCCGCGCACCAGGCCGGTCGGCAGCGCGCCATAGAGGTGCGGGAAGAGCTGGCCGCCGCGCGACGGCTCCCAGCGCAGGGCCGCGCCCAGGTCGTCGGCCTCGATCTCCAGCACCACCAGCCCCGCCTGGCCCTTGAAGTGGCGCGCCGCCGTCTCCTGCGCCTGCTCGGCCGTGGAGAAGTGGATGAAGCCGTCGGCGAGGTCGACGGCGGAGCCCTCATAGACCTGGGCGTTCCAGGCCGCCTCCCAGTCACGCCGCGCCAGGATCTTGTAGATCCGGCTCAACCGCCGCGCTCCGGGAAGAACAGGCCGTCGAACGAGGGCCGGCCGTTGGCGTCGATCAGGAACACCGCCGCCGCCCCGGTCGGGAATTGCCGCTGGGCGCGCGCCACCAGGGCCGGCGGGGCCGAGCCCTCCATCAGGAGCCGCACCGCGAGCTCCTGCAGGCCGGGATTGTGGCCGACCACCATCAGCGTCTTGCAGGCCTGTCCGGCCGCCTCCGCCGCCTGCCGGATCGCGCCCGGATCGGCGTTGTAGAGTTCCGGCTCCAGCCGCGCCGCGGCCTTGGGGAAGGCGGCCTCCGCCGCCGCCCAGGTCTCCCGCGCGCGGGCCGCCGGCGACACCAGGGCGAGGTCGGGCGCCAGCCCCAGCCGGGCCAGGGTCTCGCCCATCTCCGCCGAATCCCGCACGCCGCGCGGCGCCAGCCTGCGGTCGAAATCCTCGCCGCTGGCGCTCTCGTGCTCCGCCTTGCCGTGCCGGAAAAGGATCAGCCGATCCATGGACGCTCCACCCGTGGGACTCGCCCTCATAGCGGCGCCCGCCGCCGCTGCGAAGCATTGACAGTGAAGGGCCTTGGCGGTCCAAGGCGGCCATGACCACGGCGGCCGCGAAGAGCGCTGAGACCGAGGACGGCGGAACCTGGCGGTTTCCGGCGAGCCAGGCGCTGCGCCTGGAGTCCGGGGCGACGCTCGCGCCCCTGGAGATCGCCTACAAGACCTACGGCGCCCTCGACGCGGCGAAGTCCAACGCCGTGCTGGTCTGCCACGCGCTGACCGGTGACCAGCACCTGGCCTCCACCCATCCGATGACCGGCAAGCCCGGCTGGTGGGACCGTTTCGTCGGCCCCGGCAAGCCGCTGGACACCGACCGCTACTTCGTCATCTGCTCCAATGTCATCGGCGGCTGCATGGGCTCGACCGGCCCCGCCTCGACCAATCCGCAGACCGGCGAGCCCTATGGCCTGGCCTTCCCGGTGATCACCATCGGCGACATGGTCCGCGCCCAGGCCATGCTGATCGACGCGCTCGGCATCGACACCCTGTTCGCGGTGATCGGCGGCTCCATGGGCGGCATGCAGGTGCTGCAATGGGCGGCCGACTATCCCGAGAAGGTCTTCTCGGCGATCTGCATCGCCGCGGCGCCGCGCCACTCGGCTCAGAACATCGCCTTCCATGAGGTCGGTCGCCAAGCAATCATGGCCGATCCCGACTGGCGGGGCGGCGCCTATGAGCTGGCCGGCGTGCGCCCCGAAAAGGGCCTGGCGGTCGCCCGCATGGCCGCGCACATCACCTATCTCTCGGAAGCCGCCCTGCAGCGGAAGTTCGGCCGCGAGCTGCAGCGCGACGGGCTCTCCTGGGGCTTTGACGCGGATTTCCAGGTGGAGAGCTACCTGCGCCACCAGGGGGCCAGCTTCGTCGACCGCTTCGACGCCAACTCCTACCTCTACATCACCCGCGCGCTCGACTACTTCGACCTGGCGGGCCAGCACGGCGGCGTCCTCGCCCAGGCCTTCCAGAAAGCCCGCAAGGTCCGCTTCTGCGTGCTCTCCTTCTCCTCTGACTGGCTCTATCCGACGCCGGAGAGCCGCGACATCGTCCGCGCGCTCAACGCCGCCGGCGCCCGCGCCAGCTTCGTCGAGATCGAGACCGACAAGGGCCACGACGCCTTCTTCCTCGACGAGCCGCAGCTCGACGCCACCCTGAAGGGCTTCTTCTCTTCCACCGCCCAAGCCCGAGGTATTTCGCGGGGCCTGGCGTGACGACCACGGTCCGCGAGGACTTCCGCGAGATCCTGCGCCTGGTGAAGCCCGGCGCGCGGGTGCTCGACGTGGGCTGCGAGGACGGCGAGCTGCTGGAGCTCTTGACCCGCGAGAAGGGCGTCGACGGCCAGGGCCTGGAGCTCTCGCCGGTGAACGTCTCCGCCTGCCTCGCCAAGGGCCTGGCGGTGGTGCAGGGCGACGGCGACCGCGACCTCGACTACTTCCCGACGCGGGCCTTCGACTACGCGGTGCTGTCCAAGACCCTGCAGCAGATGCGCGAGCCCAAGCACGTGCTCTCCGAGCTGCTGCGCATCGCCGACCAGGCCATCGTCTCGGTGCCGAACTTCGCCCACTGGCGGATGCGCGTCTCGCTGATGACGCGGGGCCGCATGCCGGAGACCCGCGCCCTGCCCGACCCCTGGTGGGCGACCGCCAACATCCACCTCTGCACGCTCAAGGACTTCACCGACCTCTGCCGCGATCTCGGCCTGAAGATCGACGCCTGCGCGGCGCTTTCCGGCGGCAAGTCGGCCCGGCCCTTCGATCCGGCCGGCATCCTGGAGAACTGGCGCGCCGAGACGGCGCTGTTCCTGCTGAGCAGGGCCTAGGCGGCCGCTTCGCCGGCCGCCTTGATCGCCGCCAGCGTGGTGCGCATCAGCACCGCATAGGCGCGGTCGAGGAACACCACGCGCATCAGCCAGCGGCCCAAGGCGCCAAACACGCCCGGAAAGCGGTCCGGACGCAGCCGGAAGGCGTAGGTCCAGATGAGCTCGGTGCGGCCGGCGTCCAGCGCCACGTAGCGGAACTCGCCCACCGCATAAGCGATCGGCCGGGCCGCGGCCGTGGTGTAGTCCCAGACCAGGTAGCGGAACCGCTCGGCGTGAACGTATTCCAGGATCTGCTCGGTGGCGCTTCCCCCATCGCTCAGGTGGACGAGGCGCCGCGCGCCGGGCTCGCTCCACGGCCCGGGCGTGAGCTGGGTGGTGCCGATCACACCCGGCAGGCCCTTGGTGGCGGTCATCTGGTCCTCCAGTTTCACCGTGCGCATCCAGTCGGCGAAGGCGCCCAGCGGACGCTCGATGACGATCCGCTCGGTGCGCGCGATCATCGGGGCGGCCGGGTCGACGGCGGGCGGCGGCGCAAGTTCAGTCGGCATGGGCGCCACCTTCGCACGGCAGGATCGCGCCCGTCGTCCAGCGGGCTTCGTCCGACAACAGGAACAGCGCCGCGCGCGCCATGTCGTCGGGATGGGCGATGTAGTTCATCGGCATGGCGTCGGCGATCTGCTCGCGCAACGCCTCGGTGGGCAGCCAGCGTCCGAACATCTCGGAATCCGTCGGCCCCGGTGCGATGGCGTTCACCCGCACCCCCTGGCGCGCATATTCCAGCGCCACGCACTTGGTGAGGCCGGCCAGCCCCCACTTGCTGGCCGCATAGTCGCCGTTGCGCGCCCCGCCCACCAGCCCGCCGATCGAGGAGGTGTTGACGATCGCTCCGCCGCCCGCCGCCAGCATGGCCGGGATCTCGTGCTTCATGCTGAGGAACACGCCGCGCAGGTTGGTGGCGATGCAGCGGTCGAAGGCGTCGGCCGACAGCTCCGCGAAGGCCACGTGCGCCCCGCCGACGCCGGCGTTGTTGAACGCGCCGTCCAACCGGCCGTGGCGCGCCACCACCTCGGCCACCGCGGCCTGCACCGAGGCCTCGTCGCGCACGTCGCAGGCCACGGCCGAGACCGCATGACCTTCGCCCGCGAGATCCTTGGCCCGGGCCTCGATGCGCTCGACACGCCGGGCCGCGCCCACCACGACGCCGCCTTCCTCCGCAAACCGGCGCACGGCCGCAGCCCCGATGCCGGAGGAGGCGCCGGTGACCAGTATGACCTTGCCGGCCAGGCGGGCGGCGCGGAGCGTGAGCGGCGGCGGGCTGTCGTAGGCCATGCGAAGTCTCCGAGGTTGACGCTGTCAACCTGCAGCCGGGATGTTGACGTTGTCAACCTTCTACGGTCTGGTGTCTCCATGCCGCCCAGCACCCGCGCCGACCTGGTGTCCGCCGCCGCCCGCCTGCTCGACGAGGGCGGCCCGGCCAGCGTCACCCTGCGCGCCGTCGCCAAGGCCGTCGGCCTGTCCCACAACGCCCCCTATAAGCACTTCCGCGACAAGGAGGAGCTGCTGGCCGCCGTGGCCAGCCGCGAGCTGGCCCGCCCCGGCGACGCCCCGCTCGAGATCGGCGGTGACCCGGTGGCGCGCCTGCGCCGCCTGGCCCAGGCCTATGTGGATTGGGCGACCCGCTACCCCGAGCGCTTCCGCCTGACCT
>JAQGIX010000082.1 GCA_028290925.1 Phenylobacterium sp.
AGCCGCCGGCGCCGAGGCGATCCTGATCTGCGCCAACACCATGCACACCAATGCGCCCGAGGTTCAGGCGGCGACCACGATCCCGCTGGTCCACATCGGCGACGCTACGGCTGCGGCCTTAAAGGCCCGGGGCGTCGCCCGCCCGCTGCTGCTGGCCACCCGCTTCACCATGGAGAAGGCCTTCTACCGCGACCGCCTAGTCGCCGCGGGCCTGTCGCCGCTGGTCCCCGAGGCCGACGATCGGGCCCGACTGCACGCGATCATCTACGACGAGCTCTGCCAGGGCGTGATCTCGCCGGCCTCCAAGGCCGCCGTGCTGGAGATGATCGCCCGCGGCCGGGCGGCGGGCGCCGACGGGGTGATCTTCGGCTGCACCGAGATCGGCATGCTGCTGGATCCCGCCGAACTCGAGCTGCCCGCGGTCGACACCGCCGTCGTCCACTGTGAGGCGGCCGTCGATTTCGCGCTCGGCTAGGGCAGGGCCCTGACGCCGAACAGATAGGGGTGCGCCCAGGTCAGCACCGCCCAGATGACCAGCGCCAGCGCAATCCGCCACCAGCCGATCTCGGCCAGGCTCAGGCGCTGGCGGCCGGCGACGATCGCGGCGAAGGGCAGGTTGGAGGTCTGGGCGGCGAAGGCGTCCCAGGTCTTGCCGAGCGCGCGCCGGCGCTTGGCGTCGATGCTCACGGTGCCGAACAGCGCCAGCGCCAGCATCGAGGCGAACAGCACGATCGAGGCCGCGTCGCCGTTGACGATCAGGTGGCCGACCGCCCAGATCGCCACGCCCCACAGGAACGGATGCCGCGTGATCCGCAGCATGCCCTTCACCACATCGACCTTCTGCAGGGTGGCCTCCTGGCGCACGCTGGTCGGGTTGGGCGTGGCCAGGCCGGGAACGATCAACAGCATGGCCGCGAGCTGCAGGATGAGCTGCAGCCAGCGGGTGGCCGGCGTCACGGTCCAGAGCACGTCGTTGCTGGGCGCATGCCGCGCGGCGGCGAAGGCGAAGCCCAGCCAGGCGAGGCCGGCGACCGAGGCCAGGCTGAACAGGCCCATGTAGGGCGCCTGGCCGATGCGGCCGGTGAGCGCGTCGCGCAGCCGTGTGCCGGCCACCAGCAGGTGGAGCGCCAGGAACACCGCCGCGGCGAGGATCAGGATGAACATGAACGTGGCCTCCCTGGCCGACGCTGAGCCTATAAATTTACGACGTCAAGTTATAGCTTCGGTCTCATCGTCCTCATCGAGGCCCCAGGGCGGCGGCTGCGCGACGGGGGGAGCCTGGGCGGCCACCAGCGGCGGATCGCGGCGGGGCGTCGGGCGGCGAAGCACCGCCTCGACGCGGGCGATCCAGCGGTTGGACTCCTGCACGGCCTCCGGGGCGCTCATGGCGTTCTTGCGGATCTCGTCCTCGGGCAGCCACAGGTCCATGAGGAAGTCGGGGTGACGGGGGTCGTCGAAGATCAAGCGCAGGCGAACCTGGGTGTCGGCGCCGGTCAACAGGTCGAGCGCCCGGCGGCTCTCGCCGCGGTGGACGCGGGCCAGCACCTGGCCGTCGACCGCCAGCTCGGCGCCGATCAGCTCCTCCAGGCGGTAGATCAGGCACCAGCCGCCGGCGTCCCAGCAGACGGCGATCTGGTTGCTCGTGAAGTTGAAGCCGACGCCCTTGCCCCGGCCGCGGGCGATCAACAGGGCGTGCGGCGCCTCGCCCAGCACCCGCGTCAGGCTGCGGCGCACCCGGCGGCTCTCGTCCATCGACCAGATGATCCCGCCGCCGGCCAGCGTCAAAGCCATGGCGGCCAGGCCCAATGACAGCAGCAGACGCAACACCTCGCCCATCCGCTGAGGCTACGCCGCCGTTTGAGTCTGGCCTAGACGTCGAGCTCTATGACGAACGGCACGTGGTCCGACGGCTTCTCCCAGGACCGCACGTCGCGGTGGATGGAGACCCCGCGCAGCAGGTCGGCGGCCTGGGCCGAGAGCAGGGCGTGGTCGATGCGGATGCCGTTGTTCCGCTGCCAGGCGCCGGCCTGGTAGTCCCAGAAGGTGTAGGCCCCCGGGGCGCCGTCGGCCTGCAGATAGGCGTCGGTGAGCCCCAGCCATTTCAGCGCGCGGAAGGCTTCGCGGCTCTGCGGCTGGAACAGGGCGTCGTTCGTCCAGTTCTGCGGGAACTCCGCGTCCCGCGGCTCAGGGATGACGTTATAGTCGCCCAGCAAGGCCAGCGGCTCTTCCAGCGCCAGCAACGCCTGGGCGTGGGCGGCCAGCCGGCCCATCCAGGCGAGCTTGTAGGCGAACTTCTCGGTCCCGAGCGGATTGCCGTTCGGAAGGTAGATGGAGGCGACCCGCACCGGCCGCGGCCCGGACACCACCGCCTCGATGTAGCGGGCGTGGTCGTCGCTTTCCCCGCCGTGCTCAGGGTGCGTGGGCAGCCCCTTGCGGACATCCTCCAGCGGGAATTTCGAGAGCAGCGCCACGCCGTTGTAGGTCTTCTGGCCGTGGACGGCGAGGTTGTAGCCCAGCCGCTCGAACGGCTCGGCCGGGAATTTCTCATCGACGCACTTGATCTCCTGCAGGCAGGCGACGTCGGGCTTGGCCTCCTCGAACCAGCGCACGACCGTCTCCAGCCGGGCGTTGATCGAATTGACGTTCCAGGTGGCGATGCGCATGCGGGTTCCCTTTGCGAGCCGGACGCTAGCGGCCGCGGCGCCCCCGTCAACCCGCCGGGCGGGGCCCGGGCGGCGGAACCGCGGGGAGCGGCGGGGCGAACAGCTTGCGGAACCCGATGCTCACCTTGCGGCCGACGGGATCGAGGTACGCCGATTGGTAGCTCACCGGCGTCGCGCCCGTGGCGTCATGCACCCGCACCCGTTGGTCGAAAAGGTTGGTCACCGCGAAGGTGAGCCGCGAGCCCCGGAAGAACGGAAACTTGGCCACCAGCTCGCGCCGCAGGCTGAGGTCGGCGAACAGGCGCAGGTCGAGCTTGGCGATGGCGGAGAAGGTCAGGTCGCCGATCGAGGCGGCGTCATGGACCGTCGTGCCGCTCTTCCAGTCGCCGCTGAGCCGCGCGCCGAAGCCGTTCTTCAGCACGCCGGCCTGCAGCTCGATCTCGTGCCGCGGCTGGCCGCCGGCGCTGGAACCGGCGGAGCCATTGAGCAGGTCGAGCTTCGGGCCGCCGGCC
>JAQGIX010000103.1 GCA_028290925.1 Phenylobacterium sp.
GTGGTCACCCTGATCCTCAGCGCCCTGACGTAGCGCCAAAGATGCTCCCCTCCAGGGAGGTCGCGAAGCGACTGAGGGGGTTGAAAGGCAGGATGTCGGCCGCTCGTGGGCTGCAACCCCCTCCGGCCCTCCGGGCCGCCTCCCCCTGAAGGTGAGGATCTGGGTCGCTAGACCTCGTCCACGCCGCCCGGGTTCCGCGCCCGCGACTGCAGCCAGATCACCCCCATCAGGTCGCTGAGCGAAACCCACAGCCGCCCGAGGTTGGTGTACTTCGACCGCCCGGTCGTGCGGTGGCGGTGGTTCACCGGCAGGAACGCCGTCTCGTAGCCCTCGCGCACCATCAGCGCCGGCAGGTAGCGGTGGATGTGGTCGAAGTAAGGGAGCCGAATGAACGCCTCGCGGCGGAAGGCCTTCAGCCCGCAGCCGGTGTCGTTGGCGGTGTCCTTGAGCAGGCGCTTCCTGACCCCGTTGCCGATCCGCGAAGCGACCTTCTTGGCCTGGCTGTCCTGGCGCTTCACCCGCTCGCCGCCGACCATGGCCAGCCCCGGCGGCCCCGCCGTGAGCGCGTCGACCAGCTTGGGCCCATCGGCCGGATCGTTCTGGCCGTCGCCGTCCAGGGTGACGACGATCTGTCCCCTCGCCCCCAGCACGCCGGTGCGGATGGCCCGGCTCTGGCCGGCGTTCCGGCGGTGCGCCAGCACCCGTAGCTGCGGGATCTCCGTCCGCAGCGCCGCCAGGGCCGCCCGCGTGCCGTCGCGGCTGGCGTCGTCCACGAAGACCATCTCGAAGCTGCGGCCCTTGAAGGCGGCGGCGATCTCGCGCGCCAGGGCCGGCGCCGCGCCCTCCTCGTCGAACACCGGGACCACCACGGAGATGTCGGGACTAGGGCTCTGGGGGCTGCGGGCCATGGCCCTCCATAGCGGAAAAGGTGGCGGAGGAAAGGATCGTGGTATCAGGACCGGATGACGCTTCAGGGTGAGTTGGCCAGGTGGAGTCGCGGCTGGCGCGGGCCGGCGGCGGCCGCCTTCATCGCCTTCCTGGCGGGGCTGCCCGGCCTGCTCGCCGTGCCGCCCCTCGACCGCGACGAATCACGCTTCGCCGAGGCCACCGCCCAGATGCTGGAGAGCCGCGACTTCGTGGTCATCCGCTACCAGGACCAGCCGCGCTTCAAGAAGCCGGTGGGCATCCACTGGCTGCAGGCCGCCAGCGTCTCCCTGGTCTCCAGCCCCGAGGCGCGGGACATCTGGGCCTACCGGCTGCCGTCCCTGCTGGGGGCCATGCTGGCGGCCGGCGCCTGCGCCTGGGGCGCCGCCGCCTTCTTCGGCCCGGAGGTGGGACTGCTGGCCGGGGCCATGCTGGCGACCACGTTCCTGCTCTCCACCGAGGCGATGATCGCCAAGACCGACGCGGTGCTCGCCGGGACCACGACGCTGGCCATGGCTGCGCTCGCCCGCATCTACGCCGCCGCCCGCGACGGACCGCCGGCCGGCCGTGCGACGCCGATGGTCTTCTGGCTGGCCATGGCCGTGGCGATCCTGGTCAAGGGCCCGGTGGGGCCCATGGTGGCGGCGCTGGCCATCGTCGCCGTGGCCGTCGCCGACCGCCGGGCCGACTGGCTCCGCAAGCTCAACGGGTACTGGGGCCTGATCCTTGTGCTGGTCGTCGTCGGGCCCTGGGCGGGCGCGGTGACCGTCGCCACCGACGGGGGGTTCTGGAGCCAGGCCCTGGGCGGCGACCTCGCGCCGAAGCTGGCCGGCGGCCAGGAGAGCCATGGCGCGCCGCCCGGCTACCACGCCCTGCTTGCGCCGCTGCTGCTGTTTCCCGTGACCCTGCTGCTCCCCGCCGCCCTGGTCACCGGCTGGAAGCGCCGCGCCGAGCCCGGCGTCCGCTTCGCGCTGGCCTGGCTGATCCCCACCTGGCTGGTGTTCGAGGCCCTGCCCACCAAGCTCGTCCACTACACCCTGCCGGCCTATGGCGCGGTCTGCTGGCTGGCGGCCGCCGCCCTCGTCCAACCCCTGGGGAAGCGCGCGCGCATCTCCGGCGCGGTGCTGGCCAGCCTGTTCGGCCTGCTGCTGGCCGGCGGGGTCTTCTATCTCACCTCACTCTACGGCCACGCCGCCGACCTCGCCTGGGCGATCCTGGCGGCCGCGCTGCTGGCGGCGGCCGGGCTCGCGGGCGCCTATATGATCCTGCGGAAGGACAGTCCCCTGCCCGCCGTCGCGGCGGCCCTGGGGCTCGGCCTGCTTGGCCACGCCGCGCTGGTGGCGGGCTTGGCGCCGCGGCTCGATCCGCTCTGGCTCTCGCGCCGGACCGAGGCGGCCATGGCCAGGGCCCAGCTGCTGCCGCGGCAGGGCATCGCCGACGCCCCGGTGACGGTGGCCGGCTACGCCGAGCCCAGCCTGGTCTTCGCGCTGGGAACCGAGACCGAGCTCGGCGGCCCGGACGACGCGGCCCAGGCCATCGCCGAGCACCGCCCGGCGGTGGTGGAGGCCCGCCAGGACCCGGCCTTCCGGCAGGCGCTGAAGGCGGCGCACGCCACGGCCCTCGAGGTCGCCGAGGTGAAGGGCCTCGACTATTCGGACGGACACAAGATGACGCTCAGGATCTACACCGCGCCCGACAACGCCCCGCCACCCCCGGGAGCTCAACCATGAGCCGCCGGGTCGAGATCGTCGAGGTCGGCCCCCGCGACGGCCTGCAGAACGAGAAGGCCCTGCTGGAGATCGACCAGAAGCTGGAGTTCATCCACCGGCTGGAGACCGCCGGCGCGCGGCGCATGGAGACGGTCTCGTTCGTCAATCCAAGGCGGGTGCCGCAGATGGCCGGCGCCGAGGAGATCTCTGAAGCCCTGCCGCACGTGGCGGGCCGCTCGCGCATCGGCCTGGTGCTCAACGAGCGCGGCTGGGACCGCTGTCTGGCGGCGCGGTGCGACGAGGCCAATATCGTGGTCTGCGCCACCGACGGCTTCGGCATCCGCAACCAGGGGGCCTCCGTCGACGAGCAGATCGCCGCCATGCGGGCGATCTCGGCCCGCAAGCATTCTGAAGGCGGTCCGCCGGTCACCGTCACCATCTCGGTGGCCTTCGGCTGCCCCTTCGACGGCGAAGTCAGCGAAGAGCAGGTGCTGAAGATCGTCCGCGCCGCGGCCGAGGCCAAGGTGGACGA
>JAQGIX010000122.1 GCA_028290925.1 Phenylobacterium sp.
CGGGGTCTCGCCGGGCTACTGATCGGGCTGAAGGCGGCCGGCACGGCCGTCGGCTGGGGCTTCCAGCTGCAGTCGCCGCCGGTGGTGGCGGTGCTCGCCCTGCTGATGCTCGCCGTCGCCCTCGACCTTTCCGGCGTGTTCGAGGTCGGAACCTCGCTGCAGGGCGTGGGCTCGGGCGCGGCGGCCCGCGGTGGCCTGGTGGGCGACGTCTTCACCGGCGCGCTGGCGGTGGTCGTCGCGGCCCCCTGCACGGCCCCGTTCATGGGGGCGGCGATCGGCTGGGCCCTGACCCAGCCGCCGGCCGCGGCCCTGGCCGTCTTCCTGGCCCTGGGCGTGGGCTTCGCCCTGCCGTTCGTGCTGCTGACCTTCTGGCCCGGCCTGCTGACCCGCCTGCCCAAGCCCGGGCCCTGGATGGACGCTTTCCGCAAGGCGCTGGCCTTCCCGATGTACGGCGCGGCGGCCTGGCTCGCCTGGGTGCTGACCCTGCAGGCCGGCTCCACCGCGCTGGCGCGGATCTTCATCGCCGCCATCGTGCTGGCGCTGGCCGCCTGGCTGGCCGGCGCCGCCCAGCGCCGCGCCGCGGCCGGCGGTCGTCCTGTGGCGCTGGGGTCAACCGCAGCGATCCTGGCCGCAGCCGCGCTCGCGGGCGTCGTCTGGCCCGCCTACGCCGAGACCCCGGCCGAGGGCGCATCCGCCGCGAGGTCCGCCGACGCGGCTTCCGAGCCCTACAGCCCCGCGCGCCTCGCCGCCCTGCGCGCCGAGGGCCGGCCGGTGTTCGTCAACTACACCGCCGCCTGGTGCGTCAGCTGCCAGGTGAACGACCGGGTGGTGCTGTCCACCAAGCCGGTGGTCGAGGCCATGAGCAAGTACGGCGTCGCCTATCTTAAGGCCGACTGGACCCGGCGCGATCCGGTGATCGCCGCAGAGCTCGCCCACTACGGCCGGGCCGGGGTGCCGCTCTATCTGGTCTATGGCGCGGACGGCGGCGAGCCCGCTATCCTGCCGGCCATCCTGACCCAGGGCGGGGTGGTGGGGGCGCTGCAGACCGCCGCCAGGCGCCGCTGAGGGCACGCGAACGCCATGCCGCCCCATCCGCTTCACCGCCGCGCGCTTCTCCTCGCCGCCCTGGCCCTGGCCGCCGTGAGGCCGGCCCTGGCCGCGCCGGCGCTGAACGCCGCGGCGCCGGCCTTCGCCGCTGTGGACGAGACCGGCCGGCCCCGTTCTCTCGCCGATTTCAAGGGCAAGGTGGTGGTGCTGGAGTGGACCAGCGACGCCTGTCCGTTCAGCCACAAGCACTACGACTCCGGGAACATGCAGCGCCTGCAGCGCCGGGCGGTCCGCCAGGGCGCGGTCTGGCTGACCGTGATGACCGCCCCGCCGGGTCGGGCTGGCTACATGACCGCCCAGGAGATCCGGGCCTGGAAGCGCAAGGTCGGCTCCCACGCCACCGCCGTCCTGCTGGACCCCGACGCCCGCGTGGCGCGGGCCTACGAGGCCAAGACCACGCCGCACATGTTCGTCGTCGATAAGGCCGGACGGTTGGTCTACATGGGCGGCATCGACAACCGGCCCTACGCCGATCCGGCGAGCCTCAAGGGCGCGACCAACTACGTCGCCCTGGCGCTGGCGGACCTCAAGGCCGGCCGGCCGATCGCCAATCCGGTGACCCGGCCCTACGGTTGCAGCGTTGAGTACGCGTCCCCGCCGAAGAGCTGAATGAATCATCGTTTGCCCAAGACCGCCGCGGCCTGGAGCCGTCTCGAGGCCGCAGGGACGGCGGCGCGCGATCGCCGGATCGAGGCCCTGTTCGCCGCCGAGCCGGACCGCCTGGCGCGGCTGACGCTGAGCGCCGCGGGCCTCGACCTCGACCTGTCGAAACAGCCCTGGTCGCTGGCCGACCTGGACGCCGCCCTCGACCTCGCCCGCGCCTCAGACCTGGACGCCGCTCGCGCCGCCCTGTTGGCCGGCGAGATCGTCAACCGCTCGGAGGAGCGGCCCGCCCTGCACATGGCGCTGCGCGCGCCGCCCGGCGCCGACTTCCGCGCCGCCGGCCAGCCGATCTCCGCCGAGGTGGACGCCACGCGGGCCCGCATGAAGGCCTTCGCCGAACAGGTCCGCGCCGGCCCGATCCGCGCCATCGTCCACATCGGCATCGGCGGCTCTGACCTGGGGCCCCGGCTGATCTGGGAGGCGCTGAAGCCGCTTAGCCCGCGCGTCGAGCTGCGCTTCGCCGCCAACGTCGATCCGGCCGAGCTCGCCCAGGCGCTGAGCGGCCTTGATCCGGCTGAGACCCTGGTGGTGGTGGTCTCCAAGACCTTCACCACGCTGGAGACCCCGACCAACGCCGAGACCGCCCGCGCCTGGCTGCGCGCGGCGCTGGGCCCCGCCGCCGACGCCCAGCTGGTGGCCGTCTCCGCCGCGCCGGATCGGGCCCAGGCCTTCGGTGTCCCGGCCGACCAGGTGTTCGCCTTCTGGGACTGGGTGGGCGGCCGCTATTCGCTGTGGTCGGCGGTGGGCCTCTCCTGCGCCGTCGCGCTTGGCTTCGAGGCCTTCGAGCGCCTGCTGGCCGGCGCCGCGGCCATGGACGCCCACTTCGCCAGCGCCCCGCTCGAGACCAACGCCCCGGTGCTGCTGGCGCTGGCCCACATCTTCAACCGCGACGGACTCGGCCGGCCGATCCGCGCTGTCGTCCCCTACGCCCAGCGGCTCCGGCTGCTGCCGGCCTTCCTCCAGCAGCTGGAGATGGAATCCAACGGCAAGCGGGTCGACGCCTTCGGCCGGCCGGTCGCCCACCCGACCGCCGCGGCGGTGTTCGGCGACGCCGGCACCAACGGCCAGCACGCCTTCTTCCAGCTGCTACACCAGGGGACCGACATCATCCCCGTCGATATCCTGGCGGTGCGCCAGGCGACCGACGGCGATCCGGCGGCGCAGACCAAGCTGCTGGCCAATGCCGTCGCCCAGGCCGAGGCGCTGATGGTCGGCCGCGCCGAAGCCGAGGTCCGCGCCGAGCTGGCGGCCAAAGGCTTGCCCGCCGCCGAGATCGACGCGCTGGCCCCGCAGCGCGCCTTCCCCGGCGACCGGCCGTCGAGCTTCATCCTCATGGACCGGCTGGACCCGGAGCGACTCGGCGCCCTGCTGGCCCTCTACGAGCACAAGGTCTTCGTCGAGGGCGTGCTCTGGGGGATCAACAGCTTCGACCAATGGGGCGTCGAACTGGGCAAGACGCTGGCGACCCGCGTGCTCGCCGAGCTGGAGGGCGGGCCGCCCGGCGCCCACGATCCCTCCACCGCGGCGCTGATCCGGAAGCTGAAGACCTAGGCGACGTCCCTGGCCGTCACGCGGACGCTGTCCCAGACCTGCAGCACGCCCAGCTGCGCAAGCGCCCCGAACAGGCGATGCAGATTGCTCGCGTTGCCCGCCAGGACCGTCGGCAGGATCGGATGCGCCAGCGCCTGCGCCGGCACGATCAGCCCGCCGCGCGCCCGCACGCAGACCCCGCGCGCCATGAGGACCATGATGTGCCGCCGTGCGGTCTCATGCGGAACGCCGATGCGTTTGGCGAGCCGGGTCACGGTGATCGGCTTGCGCAGGCGGTCGCTCACCATGTCGGCGGGCTCGAAGCCCTCGCCGCCGCGCAGATCGTGCGGCAGGTGCTCGACGTTGCTGCGGAAGGTCTCCAGCAGGATCAGGCCGTCGATCAGGTCGCCCATGGTCCCCAGGGTCTCCACGACCCGAAGGACGTAGGTCCCCAGGAGCCGGCCGATCGCGCGCACCGGGAAGGTGTTGGCCGAAAGCACCACGCTGGGCGGCGGCAGGTCGCGGATCAGCCCGAGGTCGGTCAGTTGATAGTAGAAGGCCCGCAGCCGCTCGTAGGCCTTGAATCCGTCCGCGTAGTACTTGGGCTGGGAGAGCACCGCATTGGGGACGATCACCCCACCTTCGACGAACTTGCACAGGCCCTGGGCCGCCAGGCCGGTCACGCGCCGGCGGACCGTCTCGAAGGGCAGCTCCAGGGAGCTGGCCAGCGCGTTCATGCTCACCGGCCGCCGAATCTCGTCCGGCGGGATGTCATCGCTCTCGGCATAGGCCAGCTGCAGGTCGGCGCGGCGGTTGATCTCGGCGACGTTGGCCTGGATGATCGCCCAGATCAGCAGGGCGTCGAGCACATCGCCGTCGCCGCGGCTGATGGCGATGATGTCCAGC
>JAQGIX010000133.1 GCA_028290925.1 Phenylobacterium sp.
CGTGCACCAGATAGACGGAGTAGGAGGCGTCGCCGAGCGCCCTGAGCGGCCACCAATGGGGCAGGGGTCCGGCGCGCTCGAGGCTGACGGCGCCGCCCACCAGCAGCAAAGCCGGCAGGCCCCAGCAGAGGGCCCGCGCCGGCTCCACGTCGAGGCCGGCGAGGGTCACGCCGGTGAATCCCAGGAGGCCCGCGGCGATCAACGTCCAGCCGATGGCGCGGCCGGGCAGCCGGCCCCCGGACCAGGCCTTGCCCAGCCAGACGCCGGCGCCGAATTCCAGCAGCAGCGGGTTGGTGTAAGTGGCCCATAGCGGGTTCTGCATGTCGCCCAGCGGACGCAGGGCAGCCAGGCCGACCAGCGCCGCGCTCATCGCCCAGGGCCGGATGCGCGCCGGGACCAGCAGGCCGGCGGCGAACAGCAGGTAGAAGAACATCTCGTAGTTCAGCGTCCAGCCGGGGACGATCAGCGGCGCGATCAGGCCCGTCTCGTCGCGGTGGGGGACGAACAGCAGCGACTGGACGAGGTGGCCCGCGGTCGCCCGCATGGCCGGGAAGGCGCCGGGGATCAGCAATGCGGCCGCGGCGGTGGCCAGCGTCAGGCCCCAGTAGAGCGGCACGATCCGCTGGATGCGGCGGGTAAGGAATTCCGCGGGCGAGGGCGTCTTGCGGCAGGTCACCACCCACATGATGAAGCCGGAGATCACGAAGAAGACGTCGACGCCCGCCGCGCCCACGCCGAACACGTAGCCGGCCCGGTCGGCGGCGTGGAACAGGAGCACGCCGAACGCGGCGAAGCCCCGCAGGTACTGGATCGAGCGGACCTCGCCCGGCGCCTTGGGCAACGGCCCAAGCTCAGCCGTCTGATCGTTCGGCGACCGTTCCGCCATCCCCGACGCGAGCCCTTCGATTCCTGAAGATCCTCGCCTCCAAACGGCCCTTGGCGCGTTTGGCTCCTCGAAGACCGCTGAAGCTGCACCTGAAGGCGTCTCACCTGTGAAGCTGGCCTATTTCGTCCATGACCTGACCGACCCGGCGGTCGCGCGCCGCGTGCGGATGCTGCGGGCCGGCGGCGCCGAGCCTGTGGTGCTGGGTTTCCGTCGCGAGCCGGGCCCACCTGAGGCCATCGAAGACGCCCCGGCGATCGATCTCGGCCGCACCTACGACGCCCGGCTCAGCCACCGGGCGGCCAAGACGGTGCTCGCCGCGTTGGGCGCCGCACGCCTGCGCGAGCACCTCAGAGGCGCCGAGGTCGTGATGGCGCGGACCCTGGAGATGCTGGCGATCGCCCAGGCCGCGCGGGCGATGAGCGGCGCCCGCGCGCGGCTGGTCTATGAATGCCTGGACATCCACCGGCTGATGTTGAGCCGCGGCGCCAAGGGCCGGGCCCTGCGGGCTGCGGAGCGGGCCCTGATGCGCCGCGCCGACCTGCTGGCGGTGAGCTCGCCGGCGTTTCTGGACGCCTATTTCGAGCCGGTCCAGGGTGTCGGGCGCGTTATCCGTATTGAGACATTGCTGATCGAGAACAAGGTCGTGGAGTTGGAACCTGACGTGAAAGCTCCTTCGCTCGGCTTGCCGGCGGGGCCGCCCTGGCGGATCGGCTGGATGGGCGCGATCCGCTGCCGCAAGAGCTTGGCGATCCTCACCGATCTCGCCCGCCGGCGGCCGGATTTGGTCGAGGTGCGCATCCACGGGCGCCCCGCCTACAGCGAGTTCGACGACTTCGACGGCCAGGTGGCGGCCTTGCCGAACTTGACCTTTGGCGGCGGCTACCGGGCCCGGGATCTGCCCCGGCTTTACGGCGAGGTTCATTTCGCCTGGGCCATCGACTTCATGGAGGAGGGGCTCAACTCCGCCTGGCTGCTGCCCAACCGGCTTTACGAAGCGAGCCGGCACGGCGCCGTGCCGATCGCCTTGGGCGGCGTCCAGACCGGCCGCTACCTGCACGACCTTGGGATCGGCGTGCGGCTGGACCGGGCCGAGGACCTGGAGGCGGCTCTCGAGGCCCTGACGCCCAGGGCCTACGCCGCGCTGCGAAATGACCTCGACGCCGTGCCCCTCCACACCTTCGTCGCCGACGCCGCCGACTGCCGCGACCTGGTGGATTCCCTGGCCGGCCGGAGCGGCTCATTCGTCTCGCCGGAAGCCTCATTTCGGGGCGCGGGAAACCTTGCCGCGAAAGGCCTGGCGCAACCGGAACATTATCCGGGCGAGGCGGTTTAGCAGCGGTCCTGTTCGAAGCTGCGCCGGGCGGGACGATTCCGATAGGTCTGGACCGCTGCGTAACCCATGCTCAACCCGAAGCCCCGCACCGAGCTTCCCTTCGGCCTCGGCGACACGTCCCCCGACAGGGCCGCCGGCGCGCCCGTCGAGCCGCGATCCTTCGCCGTGCGCGGCGAGATGCTGGCGAGACCGGTCGGCAGCGTCGAGACGCCCTGGTCGCTGGCCTGGGCCGAGATCGACCCCCAGGTCTTCATCCGCCTGCCCCCGCCGGCCGCCAATCTGCAGGCGCCCCTGGATGCGGAGCTCGCCCGCAAGCGCGCCCTGATCGTCATCCCCTGCCTCAACGAGGCTCGTCTGATCGCCGAGGTGATCGCCCGGATCCTGGAGGACGATGGCCTGATCGATCCGCTGGTGCTGGTCGCCGACGGCGGCTCCACGGACGGGTGCCGTGAGATCGTCGAGGCGATCGCGGCGCGCGATCCGCGCGTCCAGCTGCTGCCCAATCCTGGCCGCCTGCAGAGCGCCGGCGTCAATCTCGCGGCCCGCATGGCCGAAGACCGCCCCTGGCTGGTCCGCATCGACGCCCATGCGGACTATCCGAAGACCTACGTCTCCACGCTGATCGAGGAGGCCCGCCGGACGGGCGCGCATTCGGTGGTGGTGACCATGGAAACGCGCGGGCAGGGCGGCTTCCAGCGCGCCGTGGCCGCCGCCCAGAACTCGCGGCTCGGCACTGGTGGCGCGGCCCACCGCATCGGCGCGGACGCCGGCTGGGTGGATCACGGCCACCACGCTCTGTTCAGCCGCGAGGCCTTCCAAAGGATCGGCGGCTACGACGAGAGCTTCAGCCATAACGAGGACGCGGAACTGGACCTGCGGCTGACCCACGAGGGGGCCAGGATCTGGCTCACCGACAAGACCCGCATCGTCTATCACCCGCGCAGGA
>JAQGIX010000181.1 GCA_028290925.1 Phenylobacterium sp.
GTTGATCGCGCCCCCGGCGAACAGATAGGTGCCGTTGTACTTGGTGTTCATGGCGCCCACGGCCTGGTCCATGGATCCCTGCAGCTGGGTCATCAGGGTGGTGCCGTCGCCGCTGGCGAGCGCGTCGGCGATCGCCTGGCGGGCGCTCTGGGCGGCGGTGGCCACCTGGTTGAGGGCGGTGTCCTGGGTGGTCAGCTTGTCGGCGACCAAACCGTTCTGGGTCTGGAAGTTGTCGAGCCGGATCTGCACCGACTGCATGGCGGTGATCAGCTCGTCGTTGGCGGCGAAGCCCTTCAGGTCGGTGGCGTTCTTGTGGGTCGAGACCCGCTGGCCGGCGTCGAGCTGACGCTGCTGGGCGGCCATCAGGTTGGCCAGGACCGTCGAGTAGTTGCCGATCGTCGAGACGCGAGTGACCATCGCCTAGCTCCTCACTGCACCATGCCCAAGAGCGTCGTGAACAGGTCCTTGGTGGCCTGGATCATGCGCGCCGAAGCGTTGAAGGCCTGTTGATAGGTCTGCAGGGCGACCATTTCCTCGTCGAGGTTGACGCTCTCGACCGATTGCCGCCGGTTGACCGCCTCGGTCTTCACCGAGTCGGCGCTTTGGGTCTGGGTGGCCGCCGAGGCGGCCTGGCGGCCCACGGCGCCGCCGAACTCCGAGGCGTAGCGCAGGACGGTGACGTTCACCTGCCCGAGCGTGCCCGCCGGCTGGAACAGGGTGGTCTGGTTGCCGGAGGCCGCGATGGCGATCGCGCCCTGGCCGTCACCTGGTCGCAGCGAGCTCTGGCCGGCCGGCGCCGTGAGGTCCAGCTTGGCCAGCGCCAGGTTCATGGGGTTGGAGACGATCGCCTGGTCCACCGAGAAGCTCGAGGCCCGCGCGCTGCGCTGGACCACGCCGATCCCGAACAGCTGCGAGACCGAGGGGCCGCCGACCCCGCGCTGGGTGGTGTCCAGCACCACCGAGAGGGTGGCGTTCGACGGCGGCGAGCCGGAGAAGCTGAGCGTGCCCTGGGGATCGAGGGTGAACTGGCCGTAGAGGCCGACGCCGGTGGCGCTGGAATTCAGCGAGTTCAGCAGGTCGCTCATCTGCGGCAGGGCCGGCATGGCCACGGTGACGTCGCGGATCGGCTTGCCGTCCGACTGGGAGAGCCTGAGGGTGATCGTCTGACCTGGCGTGAAGCCGTGCGGATCGGCGGGGGTGAGGCCGGTCTCGTAGGTGGTGAAGCCGTTGGTGCGCACCAGGTCGTTGAGCCCGAAGAAGGCGGAAAAGGCGCGGCCGGCCTTCTGCGAGGAGCCCTCGTCGATGGCGATACCGTTGGTCCCCGTGGCGCTGATCGAGAGCTGGTTGCCCACGTAGCTCGCCGAGCCGTTGGCGCCGAGCGCGCTGTTGAGGTCGGCGAGGAAGGTGGCCGGGGTGGTGGCCGAAGGCGCGCCGCCGTCGACGCTGATGGTCTGGGCGGTGAAGTCGACGGCGATCTGGTGCTGGACCACGCCGGCCGAGTCGACGATGGCGATGGTCGACGTGCCGGTGAATCCGGTGACCGCGGTGGGCAGGTCGAGGCCGGTGTTGCGGCCGGTGAGCGTGGTGGGCGCCGGCACGGAGCTGGCCGCGTTGTGGGCGATGTTCAGCTGTTCCACCGCGCGCGAGGTGAACTCGCCGAGCTGATCGGACAGCCCCGGCAAGGCGGTGTTGCGCAGGTCGAGCAGCCCGCGGATCTCGCCGCTGGCGGTCTGGATCGGCTGGGCGGAGCCGGCGCCGGCCGGGGTGGCGGTGATGTAGCCCGGGGTGGAGGCGCTGGAGACGTAGGTGAGGCTCGCGGCCTGGTCGCCGGCCAGCAGCACGCCTTCCGGCGAGCGGACGTCCACGCCGCCGCCGTCGCGATGGGCGACCTTGACGTTGAGCAGGCTCGACAGCTGGTCGAGCAGCTGGCTCTGGATGTTCTCCGCGCCCGAGGCGTCGGCGTTGACCAGCTTGGCGCGGCTGATGTCGGAATTCAGGCCGCTGATCTGGGTGAGCAGGCTGTTGACCTGGTCGACGTCGGCGGAGATCCGGGTGTCGACCGTGCTGGTGAGCTGGCCGAGCTGGCTGTTGATGTGGTCGGCCTGGCTCAGCAGGTCCTGCACGGTGGAGACCGCCTGGCTGCGCAGCAGGTTGTTGGACGGATCGTTGGCGGCCGAGGAGAAGGCGGCATAGACCTTGTCCAGCCCATTGAAGAAGGACCCCGTGGTCGAGGGGTCGCCGAACAGCGACTGGGCGTTGTCGAGATACTGCGAATAGGCGCCCCAGCGGCCGGAGTCGGAGCCGGCCGTGAGGCTGGCCAGTTGCAGGTACTGATCGGTCACGCGGCGGACGCCGACGACCTGCACGCCCATGCCCATGCCGTTCACGGTCAGCTGCTGCTGATCGACGGTCTTGCGGACGTAGCCGGGCGTGTTGACGTTGGCGATGTTGTCCGAGACCGTGCGCAGGCCGGTCTGGGCGGCCATCAGGCCGGAGGTGGCGGTCTGCAGCGCGATGCTCAGCGTCACGGCTTAACCCTCCGCCCGGCAAAGGCTGACGCGCGACCCGGCCGATTCTGCCGGGCGTATGGTGTACGCACGCGCGGGGCGCCTGAAAAAATCCCGCAATTTCAACATGGTCCCACAGCGTTCCTTCTTTGGGTCCGATGAACGTCGCAAAGGCACGCGCAAGGACGGCGCCAGTCCGCGGATCGCGGCCGCCGGGCGGCAGGTAACGCCCCATCCGACCCCGAACGGCTCGGCAAATTCCGCCCGGACGCGGGGGGTAGGGGGGACGCCGGAGACCCCCGTTTCCAAACAAAATCAACGATCTATGCGCATGGCGCGAAGGTTGCTCCGTGGGATGCGAAGAGACCGGCGCAGCAGGCGCCTTCCGCTCATCCGCCAAGGCCCCGATGTCCGCACCCGTGCTTAACGCCCCGCACTTCCAGGCCCCCGGCCAGCCGGCCGGCGCGGGCCAGGGCGTGGGCGCCAAGGCCCCGGCCGGCGGAGTCCTGGCGGGGTTCGAAGCCATGCTCGCCGCGTTGTTCGGCCAGGTGGGCGCGAGCGCCGGCGTCGGCCAGACCCCGGTCGCGAACCCGCTGGTGAACGGACAGCCGGTCGATCCCAAGGCCGCCAAGACCAAGGACGCCAAGGACTCGGCGGAGGCCAAGACCGGCAAGGACGCCAAGGGCGCGGCCGAGACCAAGGC
>JAQGIX010000191.1 GCA_028290925.1 Phenylobacterium sp.
CGCTATGCGTCTCGCCCGAGACCAAGCGGGGCAAGGACGACGAGCCGCGGCTCAGCGCCGCCAACGGCCCGATGGCCCAGTATCTGAATCTGTCGTCCTTCGCCGAACAGATGCTGATCCACGAGCACGCCTGCGTTGCGATCCGTAAGGACATGCCGCTCGACCGCGCCGCCCTGATCGGCTGCGGGGTGATGACCGGCGTCGGCGCGGCCATGCACACCTCGAACGTGCGGCCAGGCGACACCGTGGCGGTGATCGGCTGCGGCGGCGTGGGCCTGGCGGCGATCAACGGCGCCGCGATCGCCGGGGCCGGCCGGATCATCGCCATCGACATGGCGCCCGGTAAAGAGAACATGGCCAAGGCCTTCGGGGCCACCGACTTCATCTGCGCCAAGGATGCCGAGGTGGTGAAGGAGGTCATCGAGATGACCAAGGGCGGGGTGCAGCACTCCTTCGAGGCCATCGGGCTTTCGAAGACCGCGGAGCAGGCCTTCAACATGCTGCGCCGCGGCGGCACCGCCAACATCATCGGCATGATCCCGGTGGGCCAGACCATCAGCCTGATGGGCGCGGCCTTCCTGGGCGAAAAGCGCATCCAGGGCTCGCTGATGGGCTCCAACCGCTTCCCGGTCGACATGCCCCGGCTGGTGGACTTCTACATGTCCGGCAAGCTGAAGCTCGACGACATGATCTCGCGCCGCATCAAGCTCGAGCAGGTCAACGAGGCCTTCGTCGAGATGAAGACCGGCGCGGTGGCGCGTTCGGTGATCGTGTTCGACGCCTGACGGTCGGCAATAGGCGAAACCGAACCCTAGGCCTGCAGCACCTTGCGGACCTCGGCCAGCGGGTCGGTCTCCACGCGGGACTCCAGGTCGAAGATCATGGTGGCGCGCCGCTCGGCGTCATAGGCCGGCCAGGCGGGCAGGCCGGCCGCGTTCGGATCGCCGGTGCGGGCGAAGGCCAGCCAGGCGCCCGACATATGCCGGGCGACCTTCTGCGGCTCGTCCCCGCGACCGACGAAGTTGCGGGCCCGCTCGACATTGTCGAACACCAGGGGGATCTCCACGGCGTGCGGCGACTTCAGCCGTCCCTTGGCCACCGGGGTCTCCCAGGTGAGCAGGTACATGTAGGCCGGCGCCGAGCCTTGCGCGGCCTTGCGCTCGGCGAGCGTCACGGAGTTCTCCCACATGCCGGTGGCGGTGCCGACCGCGGCGTAGATGTGGGTGTCGGAATAGTCCGGATAGGCGCGGCGCAGCGCGGCCACCAGGGCCTCGGCGCGATCGCCGACGGCGGCCCTGGCCTGTTTGGCGATGTCCTCCTCGGTGAAGGAGCCGAACTTCGGATGACTGAACAGGAAGAGGGTGTTCTCGTCCTTGTTTGTGCCGATCAGCAGGGGGACGTCGGCGTTGAGGGCGCTGGCGTCCGGCTCGAACGGATGGCGCGGGATCACGGCCCCGTCGAGGGTCGGCGTATAGAGCCGCATCACCTCGCCGGGGAGCTTCACGCTGGCCGAAGAGATGAGCTCGGTGGGCAGCGCCGCCAGGGCCTGCGGCGTCGATACGCCCAGATCGGCCAGCAACTGGCGGGCGATGTCGTCGGCTTCTGACTTGGGTTTGGCGGTGAGGCCGGGACCGCTCTGGATGATCGCCTTGGCGAACAGGCCGCGGGCGGCGGGCATGGCCATGAGCAGCGAGACCTTCCAGCCGCCGCCGCTCTCGCCGAAGATGGTGACGTTGGCCGGATCGCCGCCGAACGCCGCGATGTTGTCGCGCACCCACTCCAGGGCCTGGACGATGTCCAGCATGCCGGCGACGCCGGACTGGGCGTACTCGGGGCCGAACACTTCGCCGAGGTGCAGGTAGCCGAACACGTTCAGGCGGTGGTTGACGGTGACCAGCACCGCGTCGCCCTGGCGGGCGAGATTGCCGCCGTCGTACATGGCCGCCCCGCCGGAGCCGTTGGCGAAGCCGCCGCCGTGCAGCCAGACCATGACCGGGCGCTTGGCGGCGTCGAGGCCCGGGGTCCAGACATTCAGGAACAGGCAATCCTCCGAGGAGGCGGGCTCGTCCGGGGCCGGCGGATCGCCGGGCGAGGAGCGCCGTTCGCCGGGCGCCAGGCCCGACTGGATGGCCGGGGCGCCGTAGGCCACAGCCTCGGCGGGCTCGGTCCAGGGCCTGGGCAGGGACGGCGGCTTGAAGCGGGCCAGCCCCACGGGCGGCGCGCCGTAGCGCAGGCCCTTGAACACTTCGAGGCCGTCCTCCTGATGGCCGCGGACCGGCCCGTTGCTGGTCTGCGCCACATCGGTCAGCGCGCGGGGCGCCTCGACAACGTCCTGGGGGGCCAGATCGTCGGCCATCTTCGCTTCCTCCGCCCATCCTGGGCGCGTCTCAGCAGCGCGCCTCCAAAATCATCATGGCGCCGCCGGGGCCCGGGAGGGAAGGCGGATCAGGCCGCCTTCGGCCGCATCACCAGCCAGGGGGTCGGCGAAACCCGCCACTCCCAGACCGCCAGCAGCCGGTCGAGATGCGGCAGGCCCGCGAACCACGACGGCGGCTGGAAGGCCGGGTAGTGCTGGTCCACCCGGACGATGTCGTGGGTGGGGGAGAAGCGCTGCATGAGGGTGTCGAGCGCGCCGGGACGATAGATGTCGTGGGTCTCGACGATCAGGCTGAGGCCGGCCAGCGCGGGACTGAGCTCGGGCTGCAGGATGTCCACCTCGGCGCCCTCTGCATCGACCATGACCAGGGCGCGCTTGCCGGCGAAGGCCTCGAAGTCCTGCGGCTTGAACTCCCCGCCGATCACCACCCGGTCGCCGACCCCGTTCTTGGCGGCGAGCGCGGCGCAGGCCGCCAGCGCGGCCTCGTCGATGTCGTGGGCGTAGACCGTGACCTGCGGAATCAGCCGGGCCAGGCCGACGGCGTAGTAGCCCTCCGCACAGCCCACATCGATCACGCAGTCGAGGCCTTCGGCGGCGAAGGCCAGCAGGTGCGGATGCAGCTCGGACTCGTAGCTGCCCAGGAGGCGCGGCAGGAGCGCGCCCTCGGTGGAGCTGGAGACGTAATCCATCCCCTCGAACGGTCCGCTCCAGACGAGGGTCCCCTGGCGCTTCAGGTAGCTGTCGAGCAGCAGGAACTGCCGCCAGCGGCTCATCACCCGCAGCGCGGCGTTGATGATGTTGGCTTCCGGCTCGGCCGACCAGTCGCCGACCGCCTTCTTCATATAGGCGGCGATCTGGCGGTTCAGGCTCATGGGCCAAGGCTCCGGCGGGGCGATAGGCTGGGAGTTACCGGGCCGCGCTCGCCGGAACAAGCGGCAGGGGCGTCAGCGCCGGAGCGTCGCGGCCTTGGTTTCGGCCATGGCCAGGGCCTGGCCGCCGCCGCGCAGCAGGCCGTCGATGCGGGCCTTTTGGGCGTTGAAGCGCGACAGCTCGCCGCCCGCCAGCACCGTGCCTTGCGGCACCTTGGCGCCCAGCGGGTTCACCCGCTCGCCGTTGCGCCAGATCTCGTAGTGCAGGTGGGGACCGGTCGCGAGCCCCGTCGCGCCGACATAGGCCACCACCTGGCCCTGATGGACGTGGGCCCCGGGACGGATGCCCGCGGCATAGCGGGAGATGTGGCCGTAGCCGGTGTCCCAGCCGCTGGAATGGCGGATGCGCAGCCAGTTGCCGTAGCCGCCCCAGCGCCTGGCCTCGAGCACCGTGCCGTCGCCGGCCGCCAGGATCGGCGTGCCGGTGCCGGCCCCGAAGTCGATACCCTGGTGGGCGCGGGTGTAGCCCAGGACGGGATGCTTACGCAGGCCGAACAGCGAGGTGATGTGCGCCCCGTCGACCGGTGTGCGAAGCAGGAAGCCTTTGATGTTCTTGCCGAAGTCGTCGAAGTACTCGACGTCGTGGCCGCGCTCGAAGCGGTAGAACTTCACCCCGTGCAGCTCGGCGTATTGCAGTTCGCCGGCGGCGACCGTGCGGCCGCTCTCGGTGACCTTGCGGTCGAACACCAGCTTGAAGCCCTCGCCCGGCTGGATGTCGCGCTGGAAGTCGAGCTTATGGGAGAACAGCTTGACCACCTGGGCGGTGATGGTGGGGCTGGCTCCCATCTTCTCGGCGCTCTCGTAGAGCGAGCCCTGGATCTCGCCATCGGCGACGGCGGTGTCGTCGCGGACCTTTTCGGCGAGCTGGCGCAGGCGCAGCGCCCCGTCGAAGGTGCGCGACAGCGTCAGCGCGCTGGCAGGGCCCGTGCGCATGGACAGGCCTACCAGCCGCACCGGCCCGCGGTCGGCGCGGGGCTTGGCGATCGCCGCCTCGAAGGCGAGGCCGGCCTTGATGTGCACGGTGTCCATGGCCGCGCCGAGCGCCTGGACCACCTGGCGCGCGTCATCGGCCGAGACGCCGAGGCGCTGGACGGCGGTCTCCAGGGTCTCGCCGCGTTCGACCTTCACCTGGATCGCCTGCGGAGCGGTGAAGCCCGGCTGGGCCTCGGCCTGGGTGAAGGCCTGATGCTGCAGAGCCGCGACCGCCGCTGGATCGAGGCGCGGCGCGGCGGTCGTGGCGGCGTGGGGATCGATCAGCTTCCAGGCCACGAACAGCGCCAGGAGCGCCGCCGTGCCCGCCGCGACGCCCGGGGCGAGCTTGAACGACAGCCGTTGCGGCTCGAGATCTTGCATGACGCCCCCATACTGGCCGACCCATGGTTAAGAGGTCGGATAAGCGAAGCTACTTCTACGCGCCGGCTCTACGGCGTCCCCGCCGGCCCAGGCAAGATGACTGCAAATCCGCGCCCGCGCCCTTGGTCGGATTGTCACGGCAGGGCCTCAGAGCAGGTCGAGGGCCCGTTCCGGCGGGCGGCAAAGCGCCGCGCCCTTGGCGCTCACCACGATCGGCCGGTTCACCAGGATCGGATTCTCGGTCATGGCCTTGAGGATCGCCGCCTCGGAGGTCTGCGGATCGGTGAGGCCCAGCGCCTCGGCGTCCGTGCCGCGCTCGCGCAGGATGTCGCGGGCGGAGAGGCCCATGGTCTTCAGGAGGTCGCTCAGCTGCGGCTCGGTCCAGCCGACCTTGAGGTATTCGACGACCCTGGGCTGGACGCCCTTTTCCCTGAGCAGGGCCAGGGTGTTGCGCGAGGTCCCGCAGGCCGGGTTGTGATAGATGACGACGTCGCTCATTGGTCCCTCGATGTGGGGCCCACGGCTTAGCCAATCGAGGGCCGATCACCAAGCGAAGCGCCGCGTGCCCGTCAGGTAGGTGGAGTCCGAGTCCCCGAACGCCATGACGTCGGCCGGGCGCTTGGGCAGCGGCGCGACGCCGGCCGGCCAACGGTCAAGCTTGGCGAGATAGGCCACCTCCAGCTTGCCGGGGCCGGCGGGACGCAGCACCAGGGTCACCCCCTGCGGCGCGCCCACCCAGCGCAGGCGCATGGCGCCGCCGGGCGGCAGGGCGACGCCGGCCGGGACGCCCTGGATGGTCTCGACGAGGCCTGGGGTGTCGGAGGTCAGCCGCAGGGTGATCTCGCGCCCGCCAGGGGGCGGGACGGCGCGGAGCAGCAGGCGACCGTCGGTCTGCGCGGCGAGGGTGATCTCCGGCCCGGGTTCCCGGACAAACGGCGCCGGGGCGGCGGCGGTGGGCCGCCCCCAGATCCAGTCATTGAGCGTGGTGATCCGGCCGCCGCCGGACTTCAGCACCGCCTCGGCCCAGGCCGGCCGGTCCGGCGTGGCGCTGACGATCCAGGCGCGGCGGGCGTCCTGGTCGACCTGGTAGATGACGTCGGAGGCGCGCGGGAAGCGCGGGTTGTAGGGGTCGTTCACCCGCACCGCCACGGTGACCGCCAGGCCGATGATGATCAGGGCGGGACCGATCAGCCGCTCGGGGGGCGCCCCTTCGGCGGGCTGCGCCAGCGGCCAGAGCAGCAAGGCGGCGCCAAGCAGGATGATGCCCAGCACCTCCACGGCGTCGAGGGCGAGGAAGGCGGTGTGGGCGTAACCGCCGAGCCAGCCGACGCCCACGGCCGCGGAGATCCCCAGCAGGATCAGCGCGGGGACACCGCGCCGCGCGGAGAGGTCGGTGGCCGCCGCGCCCAGCGTCGCCAGCGCCAGCGGCCAGGCGAAGGTGAAGGCCATCGGCGCGGCCAGCGCCTGGGTCGCGGTGGCCGCCACCAGGCCCAGGATCAGCACCCCGCCCCAGGCGCCGGGGCGGCTGACCGGCCGGCCATAGGCCGCCACGGCCAGCAGGGCCGCGACCACGCCCATGCCGAAGCCTAGGGCGTCGAGGCCGCCGAACAGCGACGATCCGAGGCCGGCGGCCAGCGGCAGGAAGGCGATCTGCCGCCGCCCGCGGCCGATCTCGGCGCTGGCGGTCAGCAGGAATCCCAGGGCCAGCAGGATCAGGGCGAGCTCCCAGCGGCTCGCCTGGGCCTGCAGGACGTGCTGCTCGACAAGGCCGAACGATGCGCCGGTGGCGCGCCGGGCGAAGTGCAGCAGGGTCATGGCGCCCACCGCGGCGAACAGGCCGGCGCCGGCGCCGCGCGCCAGGTCCGTCCAGGGGAAGGCTTCGATCCGCCGCGCGCGGACCACGGCGACGGCGATCAGCCCCGCCGCGGCCAGCAGGATCAGCCAGCCCACGGCCGGCGGATAGGCGAGCAGGAGGTTTCCGAACAGCTGGCTGTAGACCAGGTCGGGCGAGGCCGCGGGCAGGGCGGGGCCGAAGGCCAGGGCGCGGGCGGGCCCCAACACCTGGCGTCCCACGTCCTGCAGCGAGCCAAGATCGAGGGTAGCGGGCGTGGAGCTGGCCGCGTGATAGTCGAACGCGCGGCCCAGGAAGGCGTAGTTCATCCCCGCGACGCCGGCCTTCAGGGCTTCGGTGAAGTCGGTGTCGTTGGGCATGCGCGCATAGGCGAAGGTCATCAGGGAGCTGGTCTGCGGGTGGTCCGCGCGGCGCAGGAGCGCGACCGAGCCGCCGTCATGCGGGCTGGCCTGGAACATCAGCACCCGGCCGGCGTCGCCGCGGGCCTCCAGGTTGAAGACGTAGCCGACGTGCCTGGCGGCCGGGTCGCCGCGGAAGAAGGCGTTGGCGCCCAACAGGCCCCGCTCCTCGCCGTCGGTGAGCACCACCATCACGTCGCGGGCGGGCTGGCCCTGGGCCTTGAGGGCGCGGACGATCTCCAGCGCCGAAGCGACGCCGGCGGCGTCGTCGGCCGCGCCCGTGGAGCCCGGAACGCTGTCGTAGTGGGCCATCAGCGCCACGGCCGGGGCGGTGCGGTCGCGGCCGGGCAGCACGCCGATCAGGTTCTCCACCTCGCCGCCGCTGACCACGCCCTTGACCCACCTGGACGGCTGCAGACCGACGCCGCGATGAACCTGCGGCGCAAGGCCGAGCGCGCTCATCCGGCCGATCAGGTAGTCACGCGCGGCGTGGTTCGCGTCCGAGCCCATCGGATGCGGCCGGGCGGCGAAGCTGCGGATGTCGATCATGGCCCGCTCGGCCGAGAAGGCCGTCGCCGGGGCCGAGGCGGGCAGCGGCTTGGGCGGCTGCTCGACGGTCCAGGCGATCAGCGCGGCCGCGACCAGCGCCGCGACCAGCGCGAGCAGGCGTCCCATGGCGTCCCTCCCAGAACCTCAAGGACGCAACCTAGCGGCGCCGTCGCGAAAACGAAAACGCCCGCCTGGGAAGGCGGGCGTCGTACTCTCCTCGAACTAAACCCTGGTGGTCAGGCCGCGACCTGGCCCTCTTGCGGGTCGCGCAGCACGTAGCCACGGCCCCAGACCGTCTCGATGTGGTGCTTGCCATCGGCAGCCGCGGCCAGCTTCTTGCGCAGCTTGCAGATGAACACGTCGATGATCTTCAGCTCGGGCTCGTCCATGCCGCCATA
>JAQGIX010000377.1 GCA_028290925.1 Phenylobacterium sp.
GTCACCCGCTCTTCGGCGGGCGACACCTCCCCCGTGAACGGGGGAGGAAAGCGCCCGGCGGTGAAGTTCACCGCCGGGCTGGGGCGGGCGATCTGTTCGCGGGTGGCGGCGGGCGAGAGCCAGATGGCGATCTGCGCGGAGCCCGGGATGCCCTCGCGGGCGACGCTGTGGCGCTGGGTGCAGGAGATGCCGAAGTTCGCCGAGGCGTTCCAGGCGGCGCGGGTGGCGGGCGGGGTGGGGCGGACCAACGGGCGCCTCTCGACCTTCTGCCAGGCGGCGGCGGACGAGGTGTTCCGGCGGATGTGCGAGGGCGAGGCGGTGAGCGCGATCTGCGCCGACCCGGCGATGCCGTGCTTTTCCACCCTCTACTATTGGCGCCGGCAATATCCGGAGTTCGCCGAGGCGATGCGGGTGGCCCGCGAGATCCAGGCCGAGCGGTTCTGCGACCTGGGCTGGGAGATCGCCTGCGGGGTGACGCCGGAGACCGCCAAGGCGACGCAGGTGCAGCTCGGCCAGCTGCGCTGGACGGCGGCGGCGCTGGCGCCCAAGCGGTTCGGGCGGCTGAAGCCGCAGGAGCTGGACCGCCAGTGGCAGGGCGGCGGCATGACCGTCTACATCAAGCGCTATGGCGACGCCGTCGTGCCGGAGCTGGGCCGGGCGCTCGAACCGGGCGAGACGGCCTTCCTGAAGCGCCATCCGCCGCCGGGATGGGACGAGGAGGACGACTGAGGGCGTTCCCAACTCGACCGTCATCCTCCGGTCGGGCGGAGGATGACAAACCAGGGCGCCTACGGCTGCGGTGGCGACGCGTGCTCTTCGGCGTGTTCACCGTCGAGCGCCAGCTCGGGGTGCAGGCCGATGAGCGCGGTGCGGTCCTTGGCGAGGTTTTCCCAGTGCCGGGCCATGTTCAGCAGCTGATCGCGCTGTTCGCCGAGCTCCATCTTGGCGGCGAGTTCGCGGCATTCCCTGGCGTGATGACGGTATTCCGAGGCTTTTTTCATGTGACGGATACAACGCGCGATCCGCCGTTTGGCTCACCGCACCCGGGGCGGGTGGGCGCTGGGCGGGCGAAGTCAGTCGCCGTCGCCCTCGTCGTCGTGGCCGTGATGCTTGGACCAGCCGCGGTGCTCGCCGCGGTCGTGATGCTCGTCGTGGCCGCGGTCGTAGCCGTAGCTCGAGTAGCCGCTGTAGGCGGGGTAGCTGTCGTAGGCGGGGTAGCTGTCGTAGCCGTAACCGTAGCCCGGGTCGGCGTAGCCCGGCTGATAGCCGTCGTAGCGGTAGGCGGTGCGGTAGGACGTGCGGTAGCCCGGGCCGCGGCAGGACTGCTTGGTTGAGCTGCGGGCGATGTTGGAGCCCACCGCCGCGCCGGCCGCGGCCCCGATCAGCGCGCCACCGGTGCGGCCGCCGTGGTGGGCGACGTTGGAGCCGATCAGGGCGCCGGCCAGACCGCCCAGCAGGGCGCCCGTGGTCCCGTTGTTGTGGATGCGGCCGCTGCAGCCGTCGTCGTAGCCGTAGGGCCGGTAGTCTTGGGCCTGGGCGAGCGCCGGGGCGGCGGCGGCCGTCAGGCCGATGGCGGCCACGGCGAGCACCCGGGCGATGGTTGTCGTGGTCATGGCGCTGTCCTCCGTGCCGGCCGCGGGCTCGGCTTCTGGCCTTGCGTGGCGGGGGGAAGATTGGCGAGGCGGCGCTGAACCGCGGATGAACCGCGAAGCTTCGCGGCGTTCAGGGGGCGAGCGGCGCCCGCCCCCCGGGCCGGACTAGCCTTGCCAGCGGCAGACGCGCTGGTGGTGGCGGACGTAGCAGGTGCGGTGGCGGTGGTGGCGCGTCTGCTGGCGATAGGAGGTGGTGTCCTGGCGCATGCTGCGATGGTCGCTCATCCGCTGGTCGGTGCGTTGCTGATCCATGCGCTGCTGATCCGTGCGCTGCTGGTCCATGCGGTGCTGGTCCATGCGCTGTTGATCCATGCGCTGCTGGTCCATGCGCTGCTGGTCCACGGGCGGCTGGTCGTGGCGGGGCTGGTCATAGGGGGCCGGCTGGGCGCTGGCGGCGGCGGCGGACAGCGCAACGGCCGCGGCGAGCGCGGCGGTCAGGGTAGGTTTCAAAGGCGTTTCCTTTCGGGGTGCATGCAGCCTAACGCGTGGCTGGCTCCATTCGTTCAGACGGGGTCGCCAGACGGGAGTTCCCGGCGAAGTTGGGAACGACCTTGGCCCGCCGGCCGCTAGAGACCCGCGGCGCATGACGCCGTGGATGCCGGTGACCGACGATGAATCTGCTGTTCCTGATTGCGCTGGTCTGCGTCTTCGCCGGCTTCGCCCTGCCGAAGCTGTTCGGCCTGATGGGACGCCGGCGCTAGTCGACGCACGAATCCAGATCGTCGCGCCGCACCACGCCGGCGCGGGCCACGATGGTCCCGGAGCGGCGGCGGACGTAGGGGCCGGGCGCGGCCGCCCGCCAGGCCAGCGGCTTGGGGATGATGGCGGCCAGGCGCGCGGCCTGCGGCGGGGAGAGCCGCCGGGCGCTGACCCCGAAGGCGTGCTGGGCGGCGGCCTCGGCGCCATAGACGCCCGGGCCCCATTCGATGGAGTTCAGGTAGACCTCCATGATCCTCTGCTTGCCCCACAGGGTCTCGATGAGCACCGTGAACCAGGTCTCCAGACCCTTCCTGGCCCAGTCGCGGTGCGGCCACAGGAAGACGTTCTTGGCGGTCTGCTGGGAGATGGTCGAGCCGCCGCGGATCCGTTCGGAGACGGCGTTGTGGTGCAGCGCCTTCTCGATGGCGGCGAAGTCGAAGCCGTGGTGCTGGCAGAAGCCGCTATCCTCCGAGGCGATGACCGCGCGCACCAGCTGCGGCGAAATCCGGTCCAGCGGGACCCAGCGGCGATCGAAGCCGCGGCCTTCCGCGAAGCGCTGCACCATCAGCCAGGTGATCGGTGGCGGCACCACGCGGTAGAGCCCGACCACCGCGATGGGGCCGAGGATCAGGAACACCAGCACGCCCAGCATCGCCCAGCGGACGAGCCGGCCCACGAGACCCCGGGCGCCCCTGCGCTGGGCCTTCTTCACCTTGCGACTCAAACTTGTCTTCCCCCGGGACAGGCGACTAGCTGACGGCTGCGGGACTCATCCCGTCAAGCCGGAGCATCCATGCCAGGATCATTGACCGTCAGCGAGGCGATTGAGCGGCGAGTCTCGACCCGCGCCTTCCTGGACAGGCCCGTGCCGGGCGAGGTGGTGCGCGACATCCTGGCCCGCGCCGCCCGCGCGCCCTCCGGCGGCAACCTGCAGCCCTGGCGGGTCTATGCGCTGAGCGGCCAGCCGCTGGCCGAGTTCAAGGCGCTGGTGAAGGCCAATCCGTTCGGCGAGACGCCGGAATACGACGTCTATCCGGCCAACCTCTGGGAGCCGTTCCGCACCCGGCGCTTCCAGAACGGCGAAGACCTCTACGCGACGCTCGGCATCCCGCGGGAGGACAAGCCCGCGCGGTTGCGGCAGCTGGCCAGGAACGGCGAGTTCTTCGGCGCGCCGGTGGGAATCTTCTTCTGCCTCGACCGCAAGCTCGGGCCCCCGCAGTGGGCGGACCTGGGCATGTACATGCAGAACGTCATGCTGCTGGCCATGGAGCAGGGCCTGGACACCTGCCCGCAGGAGTACTGGGCGCGCTACCCCCAGACGGTGGGCGCCTTCCTCGGCCTGGCCGCCGACCACATGCTGTTCTCCGGCATGGCGCTGGGCTGGCGCGATCCGGAGGCGCCGATCAACAGGCTGAAGGCCAGCCGCGATCCCTTCGAGACCTGGGGCGAGCTGGTGGGGTTCGAGTAGCTCAGATGCTCCCCTCAGGGGGGAGGATCTAGACCTCCGCGACCCCTGCTCCGCCGTCCTCATCGCCCCAGGCGACCCGCTTGGCGTCCGGGCTCATGGCCAGCGCGGTGATCGGCGAGCCCTTCTCGGCCTTCAGCGGGATAAGCTTCTGGCCGGCCAGGTCGCAGGCCCAGACGCGGCCATCGTCGAGGCCGGCGGCCACCCAGCCGAGGCCCGGGGCCGCGGCGA
>JAQGIX010000222.1 GCA_028290925.1 Phenylobacterium sp.
CGCCGCCATGGACGAAGCGCGTTTGCGGCAGCAGGCCATCGGGTTGCGCCTGCGTCAGATGTTTGACGAGGTGGTGAACGAACAGGTGCCGGAGGAATTCCTGGAGATCCTCCGCCGCGCCGACAGCCGTTCGTCGGGGAATGGCTGATGGCCGCCGACGCACTGCACGAAGACCGCGCGCCGCGCCCGAAGGCGGACGACGACGCCTTCAAGCGTGAGCTGGTCCAGCTGATCCCGCACCTGCGCGCCTTCGCCCGCACCCTGTGCGGCGACCCGGCGGCGGCCGACGACCTGGCGCAGGACGCCATGATGAAGGCGTGGGACGCCCGCGCCAGCTTCCAAATGGGCACCAACATGAAGGCCTGGACCTTCATGATCCTGCGCAACCAGTTCTACTCGGAGAAACGCCGGTCCTGGCGGCAGAGCCAGCTGGACCAGGAGGCCGCCGAGCGGACCCTGGTGGCGGTGGACGATCCGGAAGCGCCGGTGGCGCTGGACGAGCTGCGGCAAGGCCTCGCCATGCTGCCGCCGGAACAGCGCGAGGCGCTGATCCTGGTGGGGGCCGGCGGTTTCGCCTACGAGGAGGCCGCCGAGATCTGCGGTTGCGCGGTGGGCACGGTGAAAAGCCGGGTGAGCCGCGCGCGCCGGGCCCTGCACGGCATCCTCGAAGGCGGCAATTACGACCGCGACGGGGAGCCGGCGAGCGAAGCGATGCGCTCTATCCTCGCCGATGCGGAGCGGCTAAGCAGCGTCCGTTAAGGACGGATACGGGCGCGCAATGGCCGGCCTGCCCTGGGAATCCTTCAGCACGATCCGGGTCCGCCTGACGGCGGCGCTGGCGGCCGCGTTGCTGCCGGTGCTGCTGCTCGGCATCCTGCAGTCGGCGATGGCCTTCAACCGCGAGCGCGCCAACCTGCAGCGCGATCTGGGCTTCGCCGCCGAGCGCAGCGCCGCCACCGCGCGGGCGCGGATGGAAGCGGCCGACATCCTGCTGCAGACCCTGGCGCCGGGCTCGGTCGGCTTCCAGTGCGCCCAGCGCCTGGCCGAGGTCACCCAGCGCATCCCGGGCTACGCCAACCTGATCCGCTTCGATAGCCGCGGGCGGGTGGCCTGCGCGGCGGCCGACGTGCCGCCCGACGAGCAACGGGCGATGCGGCCCTGGTTCCAGCAGCTGGCGGCCGGCCAGCCGCTGGTGATCACCCGCGACCCCGGCTCGCCCTACGCCCCCGAGCCGGCGGTGCTGGCGGCGGCCCGGGCGACGGCCGCCGACGGGCGCTTCGACGGCGCCTTCGTGGCGGTGATCCGGCTGAACAGCCTGGAGCCGGCGGCCAGCGATCCGATCCTGCCGGCCCATTCCGAGGTGGCCCTGGCCGACGCGGCCGGCCGCTACATCACCCTGACCAACCCGAAGGCCTTCACCCCGCTGCCGGCCGGCTGGCGGGCGCGGACCCGGGCCCAGGGCTCCTACGTCTGGTACGACCACGACGCCAAGGGCCAGCGGCGGGTGTTCTCGGCGGCGCCGGTGGTGGGCGAGGCGGTCTATGTGGTGCTCTCGGCCCGATCGCCGGGGATCCTCTCCTGGGCCTGGCTCAATCCGCTCTCCGGCATCGTCTTCCCGCTGCTGACCTTCGCGCTGGCCTTCGGCGCGGTGACCATCGCGACCGACCGGGTGGTGGTGCGCTGGATCGCCTATCTGCAGCGCATCGCGGCGCTCTACGCCCGCGGCCGCTTGAGCGTCCGCCCGGTGCAGGCCGACCAGATGCCGCCGGAGATCCGCGAACTGGCCGAGACCCTGGAGGACATGGCCGACGCCATCGTCGGGCGCGACGCGAGCCTGCGCGATTCGCTGGCCCAGAAGGACGCGCTGATGCGCGAGATTCACCACCGGGTGAAGAACAACCTGCAGGTCATCTCGAGCCTGCTCAACATGCAGCAACGCTCGCTGACCGATCCGGCGGCGCGGGCGGCGATGTCGGACACCCGTCAGCGGATCACCGCCCTGGCGCTGATCTACCGCGCCCTCTACCAGGGCCCGGACCTGAAGCGGGTGGACCTGCGGCCGTTCCTGGAGGAGCTGACCGCCCAGCTGGTGACCGGCGAGATGCTGCACGGGCCCGCGGTGCGCACCGAGCTCGCCGTCGACGCCCTGGTCATCGATCCGGACCGGCTGGCCCCCCTGGCGCTGTTCGCCGTCGAGGCGATCACCAATGCGCAGAAGCATGCCTTCCACGAGCGCGGCGGCGTGCTGAAGGTCAGTTTCAAGGTGCGGGGCGAGGAGGCCGAGCTGGAGATCTCCGACGACGGCCAGGCGCCCGACGACGCGCTGGTGTCATCCGGCGTCGGCCGCACCCTGATGACCGCCTTCGCCCGCCAGCTGCGCGGCCACGCCGAGCTGGTCCGCAACCCCTCCGGCGGGATCACGGCGCGGCTGATTTTCCCCAACCCCGGCGCGCGGCCCGAGCGGCCGGATGCCGAAGGTGGGAACCAAGCGGCAGCTTAGGGGTTCAGTGGATGCGACTTTCACCACATCCTCGGGAGAATATCCAAATGCGTAAACTCGTGGTTCTGGCGGCCTTGGCCGTCAGCCTTGGCGTGGCCGCCTGCAATACCGTTCAAGGCGCCGGCAAGGACGTCTCCGCAGCGGGTCATGCTGTTTCCGAAACCGCGCAGGACGCGAAGAAGTAAGCTTCGAACCGTCTGGCGTTTGAGAAACCCCGTCGTGATCACGG
>JAQGIX010000244.1 GCA_028290925.1 Phenylobacterium sp.
GCCGCGTCCTGGGCGAGGCCGACGCCGGCCGCCGCCGACAGCGCCACGAGCATGGCGGGCGCCGTTAGCCGCAGATGACTGGACCGGTTCATCCCGCGGCGTCCGCGGCCGCCGCCTTCAGCGCCGCGGCCATGGCCTCCGGCCCGGGCTTCGCCCCGTCCCCGCGGACTGGCTGCAGCAGTCGGATTGGACATCGGCGCCGTCCTGTCTGGAGGAACGAGGCTGCACGCGACTGGGACGCGGCGCTACGCGGGGCGTCTGCCGAGTTGATAGTCCTTGATAGGCCGTCGAGCAAACGACGCGCCCGGCTCACTTAGCGGATGACATACCGGTCCAGAAGTCGTCGAACCTGCCTCAAAATGCAGGCCAGCGCCCGCCGGGGCGGGGGATCAGCTTTTGGCTCTGGACTTGTTCAAGGCCACGGCTGCGCGAACCAGCGACTTCAACGCCTCCTCGTCTATCGTCTCGCCCTCGCGGAGGTCGATGGCGCGCCTCGTGTTCCCGTCGAGACTGGAGTTGAACAGGCCGGCAGGATCGTTCAGCGCGGCCCCTTTGGCGAAGGTCAGCTTCACGACCGCCTTATAGGTCTCACCGGTGCAGATCATTCCAGCGTGAGACCACACCGGAACGCCTCGCCACTTCCACTCCTCGACCACTTCGGGGTCCGCCTGCTGGATGAGCGCGCGGGCATGGGCGAGCATCTCGCCCCTCCAGTCGCCAAGTTCCTTGATCCTCGCGTCGATCAGCCGGGAAGGGGATTCGCCCGACGTCTCCGATGTCTTGCCCGCCATCGTGTTCACGCCTTTCCGCTGATCCGCCGTCCACCGCGCCATTCCGCGGCATAGGGCAGCACGAACAGGTACAGACCGGTGAGCAGAAGCAGGGCGAGCGGCAGCAGCGCCAAGAGGTACACCCAGAAGGCCGGTTGCCTCTGTCGCAAGGCGAAGATGACGACGGTGTTGACGATGAACCCCACCGTGAAGGCCATGGATAGCCAGCGGTGGATCTGCCGAATCCAGTTGTTCGAACTCAATGGGATCTCCTCTGAAGACGAGCCGGGCTGATCGGGCGACCGGCCTGGCGAAGTGCGCCGGCGGACCTCAATCTATCCGCGCCAAGGCCTGCTCCAGGGCCGCAAAGAACTTCTGCCACCCGTATCCGGCGCCCTGGTAGGCCTGCTGCTGATCCGGCCTGAATCCCGACTGCTCCATGCGCAGTTGGGTCCCGGTGCTGGTCGGGGTGAGAGTCCAGGTGACGACGCTCTCGAGACCATAGGCCGCCCATGTGTAGGACAACGATTTGTTCGGCTCGATTTCCAGGACCTGACAGTCCACGGCGCCCCAGTCCGCGCGGAAATTGAAGCGGTGGTCCACGACCGGCTTGAAGTCGTTCTTCATGAGCCACTCCTCGATCAGGTGTGGTTGGGTGAGCGCGCGCCAGATCTTTTCCGCCGGAAAAGACACCTCCCGTTCGACGACGACGGACAGCGTTTCGATCTCGGGATTGGTCATTGGTCCATCCTTTTGAGCAGGTCTTCGAGGTCGTCGAACCGGCTTTGCCAGAAGCCCGCCATCTGGCTTGTCCAGTCGATCAGCGGGGCCAAGGCGCCGAGCTGGGCGCTGTAGTGCGTCTGGCGACCCTCGTGGCGGTCGCGCACCAGCCCGGCCTGCTTCAGGATCCCAAGATGCTTCGAGACCGCCGGTTGCGAGACCCCGGCCCGGGCCGTCAAGGCCCCGACGGTCTGCTCCCCTTCGCGGCACAGTCGCTCGAAGATGGCCCGTCGAGTCGGATCGGCGAGCGTCCTGAAGAGCACATCGTGGGTGTTCGGCATCTGTGATCGATAACCAGTTGGCTATTGATCGACCGATAACCGCCGAGCTATGTGTGAGTCAAGCCGGAACGTGGCGCGGGGAGCAGGGCGTCAGCTGACCCGCGCGCGCACCTCGCCGCGAGCCTGGTAGAGGTCCCAGAAGCTGTTCGCGACGGTGGAGGCCTCGATGCCCTGGCCGTTGTCCCACGAGGTGCCCTTGATCACGCCGGCGATCATGACCTCGCCGACATAGACGCCTTCGCCCTTCAGCCGCTGCGCCAGCAGGCCCGCGAGCTTGTGCTTCGCCGCGTTGGCCAGCGCGACGCCCACGGCGTTCAAGCTGATGGCGAACTCGTCCATCATGGGCGTCGTCTCGCCGAAGGCGCCGTTGGTCACGAGGACGGCGCCGTCCTTCGCGGTCTTCAGGTCGGGGAGCGCTTCCTGGACCGCAGCCAGCAGCCCGACCACCGCCACGTCGAAGACGCCGCGCACCACGGCCGGGTCGGAGGTCAGGAGATCGCCCACCTCGCCGCCGCCGTAGGCGTTCCAATGGACGACGGTTACCGGGCCGAGCTCGGTGCGCGCCTTGCGGATCGCGCCGCGGATGGACGCGGGATCCCCCGCGTCGGCGGGGAAGGCGGCGGCGGCGACGCCCTTCGCCTTCAGCGCCTGCACCCCGGCCGCGAGACGCGCCTCGTTTCGCGCGACCAGCGCCACGGAGAAGCCCTGGGCCCCGAACCTCTCGGCGACGGCGGCCGAGACGCCCGGCCCGAAACCCACCACGATGATCGTCTTTGACATGACCTCTCCCCTGGTTCGAGCCGCTCCAGACTAGGCGAAATGGCCGCCTTCCGCACGTCGCCGCGCATGGAGCCCGCATGGAGTCAGCGATCGCGGCGCGGAAGCCGCGGCAACAAATTAGGTTTGACTAATGAATTAGTGACGACTAATGTTTTGGCATGACCGAAGCCGTCGCCATCAACGCCGTCATGCGCACGCTCGCCGATCCCACCCGGCGCGCCGTGTTCGAACGGGTCGTCAGCTCCGACGAGATCACCGTGGTCGAGCTGACGCGGGGGAGTGGGGTGACGCAGGGCGCCATCTCGCAGCACCTCAAGTCGTTGAAGCAGGCCGGCCTGGTCGCCGAGCGCCCGGAGGGCCGCAACGTCTACTACCGCGCCCAGCCCGAGGGCCTCGCGCCGCTCGTGGACTGGATGAGCCACTACGGCGTGTTCTGGCGCGACCGTCTCGCCAACCTCAGAACCCTCTTGAAGGAGATTGATCCATGAGCGACGCCGCGATCATGGCCGACAGCCACGAGATTGTCGTCGACGAGGTGTTCCCCCACACGCCCGAGGTGGTGTGGAAGACGCTGACCACGGCCGAGCTGATGGGCCGCTGGCTCATGACGCCGATCGGCTTCGAGCCCACGAAAGGCGCCCACTTCACCTACCAGACCACGCCGGCCGGCCCGTGGGACGGCGTCATCCGTTGCGAGGTGCTGGAGGTGAGGCCGAATGAACGCCTGGTCCACACGTGGAGCGGCGGCCATGACGCCAACGCCGAATACGGCTCGCGCCTGGAGACCGTCGTCACCTGGACGCTCAGCAAGGTCGACGGGGGTGTCCGGGTTCGCCTGGTGCATTCCGGCTTCCGCAGGCCGAACAACGATTTTGCGTTCAAGAACATGAGCAAAGGATGGCCGAAGGTCCTGCAAACGATCGACGCCATCGCCGGCGAACACGAGGTCGAGCCGCGGCCCGACCGGAACTGAGCGTCTCCACGCAACAACGTCCCGACCGACAGGAGGCCAACCATGCCGACATCACCCGAGAGCGACCGGAACGGCGGACAGCTCGCCATGAACAGGCCGCCGATCGTCTCGCCCCAGGAATGGCAGGCGGCGCGCGAGCAGATGCTCGTCAAGGAAAAGGCCTTCGCCCGCACCCGTGATGCGCTG
>JAQGIX010000245.1 GCA_028290925.1 Phenylobacterium sp.
CCGCGCCCGTAGGGGATGATGCAGAAGGTGCAGCGGTGGTCGCAGCCGTTCTGGACCTCCACATAGGCCCGCGCCCGGTCCTTCAGCCCGTCGATCAGGTGGCCGGCGGTCTCGCGCACGCTCATGATGTCGTTGACCCGCACCCGGCCGAGCTCCGGGCTGAGCGCATAGGCGCCGGCCGCGCTCTTCTCTGCGTTGCCGAGCACCAGGTCCACTTCCGGCATCGCGGCGAAGGCGGCGGGGTCGATCTGCGCTGCGCAGCCGGTGACGATCAGCTTCGCGTCCGGGCGCTCGCGGCGGGCCTTGCGGATCGCCTGGCGCGCCTGGCGCACGGCTTCGCCGGTGACCGCGCAGGTGTTGAACACCACCGCATCGGCCAGCCCGTCCTCGGCGGCGCGCTTGCGGATGACCTCGCTCTCATAGGCGTTGAGGCGGCAGCCGAACGTGACGATGTCGACGTTGTCGTTCATGGCAGCTCGCCCGCGAAGTCGACGGCGGCGGGGCCGGTCATGATCACGTGGTTGTCGGCGCGCCAGTCGATCAGCAGCTCGCCGCCGTCCAGCTCCAGGGTCGCCGTGCGGTCGGTGAGATCGCGACGCGCGGCGGCCACCAGGGCCGCGCAGGCGCCGGTTCCGCAGGCCTTGGTCAGGCCCGCGCCACGCTCCCAGACCCGCAGGCGGATGCGATGCCGGTCCGCCACCTGGGCGAAGCCGACGTTGACCCCCTCGGGAAACAGTGGATGGCGCTCGATGGCCGGCCCCGCCTCGCGCACCGGGACGGCGTCCAGGTCGGCCACGAAGAACACCACATGCGGATTGCCCATGGAGACGCAGGCCGGCGGCCCCTCGAGCGTCGGATGATCGTAGAGCCTGACGTCCAGCGCCCGGGTGTCGTGCGCCTCGGCCAGCGGGATCTCCCGCCAGTCCAGCCCCGGCTCGCCCATGTCGACGCTGACCAGCCGCTCGCCGGCCCGCGAGGCCTTCAGCAGGCCGGCCTTGGTCTCGATGACCGCCTGGTCCTGGCCGCTGGCCTGCATCAGCAGCCAGCCCACGCAGCGCGTGCCGTTGCCGCAGGCCGCGACCTCCTCGCCGTCGGAATTCCAGAACCGCACGCGGGCGTCGACGCCGTCACCGGGCTCGATGGCGATCAGCTGGTCGCAGCCGATCCCGACCGCCCGGTCGGCGATGGCGCGCACCTCCGCGGCGGTCGGCGAGAACGGCTGGGTGCGGGCCTCGACCACGACGAAGTCGTTGCCGAGCCCGTTCATCTTCAGGAACGGACGGCTCATGGCCGCGGACATATAGGCGAGAACCGTCCCCAAGGCACGAGCCAGGCGCACGAGGCAGCAGACAGAGGCTTTCCGGCGCGGCTAGAAAGCCGGGCATGAAATCATTGCTTTGCGGCTTGGCCGCCCTCGCCTGCCTCGTCCCCGCCGCCCACGCGCAGCCGGCGCCGGACGATCCCTTCCAGTGGCTGGAGGATATCGAGGCGCCCAGGTCCATGGCCTGGGTGGAGGGCCAGAACGCCCGCTCCGCCAAGCGGCTGGAGGCCGATCCGCGCTACGAGACCTTCCACAAGGAAGCCCTCGCGATCTTCACCGCCCAGGACCGCATCCCGCAGCCCCGCTTCCGGGCCGGCGGGATCGACAACTTCTGGCAGGACGGCGCCCACGTGCACGGGATCTGGCGCCACACCACGACCGCCGCCTACCGCACGGCCAGCCCCGCCTGGGAGACCCTTCTCGACCTCGACGCCCTGTCCAAGGCCGAGGGCAGGAACTGGATCTGGAAGGGCGCGACCTGCCTGAAGCCGGCCCAGGCCCTGTGCCTGGTCAGGCTCTCCGACGGCGGCAGCGACGCGGTCGAGGTCCGCGAGTACGACACCGCCACCCGCCGCTTCGTGGCCGGGGGCTTCCGCTTCGCCAACGCCAAGCAGGATGTCGAGTGGCTGGACCCGAACACGGTCATCATCGCCAGGCCCGGGACGCCGGACGAGGTGACCCCCTCGGGCTATGCCTATGTGGTCCGCATCGTCGGCCGCGACGGGAAGGCCACCGAGGCGTTCCGCGGACAGAAGTCCGATGTGCGCGCCGGGGCCAACGTGCTGCGCGGCGCGGGCGGCCACGCCGATGGCGTGCTCGCCGAGCGCAGCCCGACCTTCTTCGAGCACGAGTACGACCTCCTGACGCCGCGCGGCGCGCTGAAGGTCGCCCTGCCGCTGAAGGCCGAGTTCGAGACCTATGTGGACGGCCAGTTGGTGTTCGCCCTGAAACAGGCCTGGAACGGCTTCGGCGCCGGCGCCCTGATCGCCTACGACCTCAAGGATCTGGGACGCGATCCCGCCGCCGCCAAGGCGCAGCTGGTTTTCCAGCCCGGCCCCCACCAGGCCATCCAGCAGGTGGACTCCACCCGCGACCGGCTGGTCGTCGACCTGCTCGAGGATGTGAAGGGCGCCGTCGACGTCTATGCGCGCCAGAACGGCCGCTGGGTTTCCCATCGGTTGGCCCTGCCGAAGGACGCCAACCTGACGCTGGTGGACGTCGACGACCAGAGCGACAGCGCCTTCTTCGACGCCGAAGGCTTCCTCGATCCGACCGCCCTGTGGCTCGCCGATGCGGCCTCGGGCGCGGCGGCCAGGGTGAAGTCGCTGCCGGCCCGCTTCGACGGCTCCAGGGACCTGGTCGAGCAATACTGGGCGACCTCCACCGATGGGACCAAGATCCCCTATTTCGTGGTGCGGCCGAAGGCGGCGAAGCTCGACGGCTCGACGCCCACGCTGATGTACGGCTACGGCGGCTTCGAGCTCGCCAAGCCGCCGGTCTACCTGCCGGAGATGGGCAGGATCTGGCTGCAGCGCGGCGGCGCCTATGTGATCGCCAATATCCGCGGCGGCGGGGAGTTCGGGCCCGCCTGGCACGACGCGGTGCTGCGCGAAAAGCGCCAGCTGGCCTTCGACGATTTCGCCGCGGTGGCCAAGGACATGACCGCGCGGGGCATCACCTCGCCCCGGCGGCTCGGCATCTACGGCCGCTCCAACGGCGGGGTGCTGACCACCGTCTCCATGACCCAGCATCCCGAGCTGTGGAACGCCGTGGTCGTCGAGAGCCCGCTGGTGGACATGCTGCGCTACCAGAAGCTCTCGGCTGGGGCCTCGTGGATCGGCGAATACGGCGACCCCGACGTGCCAGCCGACCGCGCCTTCATCGCCCGATATTCCGGCTACCAGAACCTGAAGCCCGGCGTGAAATACCCGGAGGCCTACATCACCACCAACACCCGCGACGACCGGGTGCATCCCGGCCATGCGCGGAAGTACGCCGCGAAGCTGGAAGCGATGGGCGTCCCCTACCTCTATTACGAGCAGACCTTCGGCGGCCACGCCAACGACGCCGACCCCGAGCTCAACGCCCGCCGCTGGGCCCGGCACTACGTGTACCTGGCGCAGAAGCTGATGGATTAGGGCGGGACGGTTGCTCCCCCTCAACGCGCTTCGCGCTGGGGGAGGAACTAGCTCTTCTCGATCGCCGAGGCGGCGTCGTCGAGGAGGCTGACGATGCGGTCGATCTCGGCCGCCGTGATCGGCCGGCGCGAGAGGCGGTTCTGCAGGGCCATGCCCAGGTTGGCCATGGCGCGGGCGATGCGCGGGCGGCTGGATTCCGAACTCTCGGCCACCTCGGCCATGCGGGCGAACACCGCGTCCACGTGGGCGCGGGACTCCTCGACCACCTTCTTGCCGTCCTCGGTGGGCTCGAACAGCTTGCGGCCGACCTCGCCGCCGGCCGGCCGGATCAGGCCCTCGTCCTCGAGCATGGCCAAGGTCGGATAGATTACCCCCGCGCTCGGCCGATAGGCCCCGCCGGTGCGTTCCTCCAGCTCCTTGATCAGCTCGTAGCCGTGCCGCGGCTGTTCGCCCAACAGGGCCAGGACGACGAACCGCAGGTCGCCATGTTCGAGCAGCCGTCCGAGCCGTCGGCCGCGGGCGTGTCCCCGCACATGGCGTTCCCAGTGATGGCGCATGCGCTCTTCATAGCGATTTGAATGGTGGTGATGAAACATTTTCGCTCCTATCGAGATATATCGATAGCTCAGATATATCGGAAGCGTGTCGGACCGCAAGCGGTTTCGATACAGTCTAAATATGTCCTCTCCCGCGCGCGGCGTGGGGAGAGGGGTTACCGCAACGTCTCGGCGAGCAACCGGCCCTCGACGCCGCGGTGGGAGCCCGCGCGCCAGGCGACGACGATCTCGCGGCTGGGATGATCCGTCCCGATCGGGCGCACCGCGACGGGCGCGGACTCGGCCAGGCCCGCCTCGATGGCCATGGCCGGCAGGAAGGTCACGCCGAGGCCCGAGCCCACCATCTGCACCAGGGTCGGCAGCGAGGTGGCGGCGAACAGCTCCTCGCCCGGCGCGGCCTTGGGGGGCCGAAGGCCGCAGGCGGCGAGCGCGTGTTCGCGCAGGCAATGGCCGTCCTCCAGCAGGATGATGTCCTCCCGCTCCAGGGCTTCCACGGTGGCGGTCTTTTGACGGGCGATCGGATGGTCAGCCGGCACGGCGGCCAAGAGCTCGTCGTGGGACACGTGCGCGTGGTGCAGGCCGGCGAGGTCGTAGGGCAGGGCGATCAGGGCGGCGTCCAGCTGGCCGGCCCGGAGCGCGGTGATCAGCCGGTGGGTGAGGTCCTCGCGCAGGAACAGCCGCAGCTTCGGAAAGCGCTCGCGCAAAAGGGGCAGGGCGCGCGGCAGCAGGAACGGCGCGACCGTCGGGATGACCCCCAGCCGGAACCGGCCGGAGAGCGGCTGGCTGGCGCTCTTGGCCGCCTCCATCAGCTCCTCGGCCTCGCCCAGGATGGTCCGCGCCCGGCGCAGCGCCTCCTCGCCCACCGGCGTCAGGATCACCCCCGAGCGGGCCCGCTCGACCACCGGCGCGCCGAGGCAGCGCTCCAGCTCCTGGATGCCGGCCGAGAGCGTCGGCTGGGTGACGTGCGCCGCTTCGGCGGCTCTTCCGAAGCTGCCGTGCTCGACGAGCAGCTTCAGGTACTGGAGTTGGCGAAGGGTGGGCAGCATGGGTCCTATATAGACTCGATCTATCCGACTTCCAGAAACTATCGATTGGGCCAGTGGACGGCGGGGCCCTATCTCAGAGGCCGAAGCGCAGGCCTCCCCGTCGGCGCCAACCCATCCCAATCCCAAGGAGACCGCCATGTTGGGCGTCGGCAAGACCCTGCCAGAGTTCAAGATCACCGGCGTGAAGCCCGGCTTCATGCGCCACGAGGAGGGCGGCGAAAGCGCCTTCGAGGCCCTCACCGGCGAGAGCTTCCCCGGCAGGTGGAAGATCATCTTTTTCTATCCGAAGGACTTCACCTTCGTCTGCCCGACCGAGATCGCCGAGTTCGCCCGCCTCTCCGGCCAGTTCGAGGAGCGCGACGCCGTGGTGCTCGGCGGTTCGCTGGACAACGAGTTCTCCAAGCTCGCCTGGCGCCGCGAGCATCCGGACCTGCATAACCTGCCGATCTGGAATTTCGCCGACCCGGCCGGCCGATTCGCGCAGGCCCTGGGGGTGCTCGACGAGGACGAGGGCGTGGCGCTCAGGGCCACCTTCGTGGTCGATCCCACCGGCGTCATCCAGCACGTCTATGTCACCAGCCTGAACGTCGGCCGCAATCCGCAGGACACCCTGCGTGTGCTGGACGCCCTGCAGACCGACGAGCTCTGTCCCTGCAACCGCGCGGTCGGTGGCGAGACCCTCAAGGCGGCTTAACGCCCGCTAAGGCCGCTTTCGTCCGGGGGGAGTATCCCTCCCCGGCTCCCCCCGGACGCCCTTAGGAATCGGAGACACCATGTCGCTCGACGCCCTGCGCGAAACCCTTCCGGCCTATGCCAAGGACCTCAGCCTCAACCTCTCGACCCTGGCCGGCGAGACGACCCTCAACGACCAGCAGAAGTGGGGCGCCTTCGTCGCCTCGGCCTATGCGGTGGGCCAGCCGGCGGTGGTGCGCGCGCTCGAGGCCACCGCCCTCGAGGCCGGCCTGTCGCCTGAGGCCCTGACCGCGGCCAAGGCCGCCGCCGCCATCATGGGCATGAACAACGTCTACTACCGGGCGGTGCACCTGATCTCGAACCCGGAGTACCGGACCCTGCCGGCGCGGCTGCGGATGAACATCATCGCCAACCCCGGCGTCGGGAAGGTCGACTTCGATCTCTGGTCG
>JAQGIX010000253.1 GCA_028290925.1 Phenylobacterium sp.
TCGGCGCCGAGGTTGCCCAGCAGGATGTTGTCGCTGGCGTGGGCGATGATCAGGTCATTGCCCTGGCCGCCGACCAGCCAGTCGTCGCCGCCCGCCCCGCCGTCGAGGGTGTCGTCGCCCTTGTTGCCGTTGATGTCGTCGAAGGCCGAGCCGCCGGCGATGCTGTCGGCGCCGTCGCCGCCGCGCAGATAGCTGGGCCCGGCGCCCGCCGCGAAGCTATCGGCCCCGGCGCTTCCGAATCGGTAGCCGACCCCCACGCTCATCCCCGCCAGCGAGACCTGGGTCCCGTCGCCGAAGGCGACCGTGGAAATGCCGTTCAGCACGGCGTTCTGACCGAGCCCGCTAGTCTCCGTCAGCCGCACGCTGCCGTCGGCGGCTTCCGTAAGGGTGTATTGCACCGCCGATCCCAGGGCGTGGACGGTGTCGAGGCCGCCCTGCCCGCTCACCACCATGGGATCGCCCACGCCGCCGACCGTGCGGACGGCGAGCGCCGCGTTCCACGGGCTGGCGTCGAAGCTCACCGCGCCGCCCGCCCACTGGCTGATGGTCCCGCCCGCGGTCAGGGTCTCGGCGACCGCCGCGCCGGCCGCGGGCTGATAGCTGGCGCTGGTGAGGGCCAGGCCGTCCACCAGGATCTCGTGGAACACCACCGTGGAAGCCTGGCCGCCGACCGTCGCCGGGCTGTCCATGACGATCTTCAGCTGGCTGAGCGGGACGAGGCCGGAGACCTCGAAGGTGAAGGTCTGGTCGGCGGTGAAATGCACGCCGGCCGGGCTGACGAAGCCGCTGTCCACCGGCTTCAGGGCGAGCTGGCCCTCGTCGACGCCGTTGACATAGGCGTGGATCACCGGCGCCGCGCCGCCGAGGATCGAGCCGGCCACCTTGATGGAGACGGTGGTGCTCAGGCTGGCGGCCTGCGACGCCGCGCCCGTGGCGCGCGGTCCGAAGAGGTAGAGCTGGTCGTCGCCTTGCCCACCGCTGAGGGTGTGCGCGCCGGCCGCGATGACCGTGGCGCCGCCGAACCAGGAGGTGACCACCGCCTCGGCCAGCTTGCCGTTGATGTTGTAGTTCTGGTCGTAATAGGCGCCGAGGGTCCCGGGATCGTTGTTGTTGACGATCAACCCCTTCAGCCAGGCCGGCGGATTGGCCGCCCAGGTCTTGAAGAAGGCCTGCCACCAGTCGGCCTGCGCGCCCTGGTCGGTGGCGTAGCGACCGGCCCCGATGTCACCGTCGGTGGTGGCCTGGCGGTCCGCGGCGCCGTGGAAGCTCGGGAGGCCGGTCTCGGTGAAGATCACCGGCTTGCCGGCCGCCGCCGCCATCTGATTGAGGAAGGCCGCATAATCCTGCTGGTGGCCGAATACGGTCGCGTCATGCCAGCCCGCGACGAGGTTCTGGACCGTCGGGGCCGTGGCTTGGGTGAGGCTCGGATAGACGTCGAAGCCGGCGTAGTCGAGTTTGCTCCAGAACCCGATCTGGGTGATCTCGTTGCCGCCGGCGTTGGTCACCAGCGGCGCCAGGGCCGCGTAGGTGAGCTGGCCGTGGTAGACGGCCCGCACCGCGTCGATGATGTCGTTCCAGTAGGGGGTGTATTGCGGCTTGGTGGCCGCCACCATCTCGTTGCCGATGCTGAGCAGGGCCACGTGATGTTGCTCGGCGAGCTGCGCCCACTCCAGCACGTGGGCCTTGTAGTTGGCGAAGAAGGTCCCCGGGTCGGCGATGGTCAGGTTCGGATCGACCATGTTGATCCAGGACGCGCTGTTGTACTGGGCGTAGGCCGGGTCATGCACCGCGATCTGCGGCTTCAGCATGACGTTCAGGCCCTGGGCCTGCGCCGCGTCGATGGCGCGGCCGACGTCGGCCAGGGGCGCCGTCTGGTCGACGCCCTTCTCGACCACGTCACTGATCGCGCCGGTCTGCAGGTCGGCGAGGACGATATTGCTGAGTTCGACGTAGTTGGCGCCGTTGCCGGCGGCCTCGTGGATCAGGCTGATGACCTTGGAATCAGCGTAGCCGCCGAAGCTGTAGGTCGAGAGGCCGATTCCCTGGACGTCGAACGAGGCGGGGGTTCCGATGAAGGTCGATTGCGGCACGGTTCGCTCCGGACCCCGCAGCCGTCGGACCCACCTGCCAGCGGCCAGTGGGTCGAGCGACTGAGGAGCCGTGGGTTGGATAGCGCCTCGGCCTGAAGACCAGGTTACGGCTCTGCCTTGCGGGATCAGGAACCAAAGGGGTCGACGGCCTTGCGCGCAGACGCCCCCGTCCAGCCGGCCCCCCGACTTACCAGCCGACTCGCCCCCGGCGGCCGATGACAGATCGCCACAGCGGCCCAGCCTGTTGGCCTCCCAGCGTTCGGTGGAGGCCGCCCCGGCGGCGGTCTAGAGTGGCTCCGAGATGGGAGATCCGGGCATGAGCGTTTGCGACGCCTCGCTGGTTGAACGCCTGGGCTACGGGCCCTCGGACCGGCTGGTGATCATCAACTGCGACGACCTCGGCTCCAGCCATGCGGCCAACCTGGCCAGCCTGGAGGCCATGGAACGCGGCATCGCCACCAGCGGCACCCTGATGGTCCCCTGCCCCTGGGCGCCCGAGGCCGTGGAGCTGTTCACGGGCCGCGACGTCGGCGTCCACCTGACATTGACCGCGGAATATCCCGGCTATCGCTGGCGCTCACTGACCGGCGCCGCGTCGCTGCACGATGCCGAGGGTTTCCTGCCGCGGACGGTGAAGGAGGTCCGGTCGCGGGCCGATCCGGCCGACGTGCGCCGCGAATGCCGGGCGCAGATCGAGCAGGCGCTGGTCTGGGGCGTCGACGCCACCCACCTCGATGCGCACATGGGCGCGGTGCAGGTGGATGAGCGGTTCTTCGAGATCTACCTGGAGATGGCCGAGGCGTTCCGCCTGCCGCTGCGCATGCTGGGCCCGGAAGTGGACGCCCGCCTGAGCTTCCGCAGCCGCGCCCCGGCCGCGGCGCGCGGCCTGGTCTTCCCCGACGCCCTGTTCGCCGAATGGGGCCGGCCGACGGCCGAGCAGATGCGCACGGAATTCCCGAAACTGCCGCCAGGCGTGGCCGAGTTCCTGCTGCATCCGGTCCACGACGGCCCGGAGCTGCGCGGCTACGACCTGACGGAGGCCGAGATCCGCGTCGCCGACCAGGCCTGCGCCATGGACGACGCGATCAAGGCCCTGATCGCCGCCGAGGGCCTGAAGCCGATCAGCTTCCGCCCGCTGCGCGACCTGCAGCGCGGGGACGCGACGGCCGCCGCCACGGGCGTTCTCGCGGCCAGCTGAGAGCGGCGCGCCGCTAGGCGACGGTCGCCAGGGCCGTCCTGAGGACCGCCATCATCTCGGAGGGCGCCTGCCGCGGAATGTCGTGGCCGGCGCCGGCGCAGACCGTCAGCTCCACACCCGGCGCAGCTCGCCATAGAGCGCGCTCGTCCTCGCTGGTGAGGCTCGGGAGCCTGGTGAGCGGCCGCGGCGGCTCGAGGGGCATCTCGCCCACCACCACGAAGGTGCGCTCCGGCAGCTCACTCATCAGATGGCGGAAGTCGCGAGCCAGGCGTTCTCCGAACAAGGCGTCGAACCAGGCCCGCAGGACGGAGCCCCGTCGACGATCAGCTCCCGCAACGCCCAGCAGTCCTCGACCCGCAGGAAGGGGTCGAGCAGCACCAGGGTCTTCACCTGCGCCGCCTTGGCGAGCCCCAGCGCGACCAGCCCGCCGGCCGACATGCCGAACAGCACCACTCGGCGGCCGGCCAGCTGCGTGTCCAGCACCTCGCGGAACGCCGCAGTCATGGTCGCTAGGTCGGTCGAGACCAGGGTCGGCGAATGCATGCCCGGCAAGTGGGCCAGGAGCACGTCCGCCTCGTCGGCCAGATCATCGACCAGGCCGCCCATGTGGTCGGCTGGCAGCAGGACGCCGCGGATGACGAGCAGCACCGGACGCGCAGGGTCGTCGGAAATCCGCCCCAGAGGGATCCGACCGAACGCCGTCGTGACATCCAAGGTCGCCGCCGCACCCATGGCCGCCGCTCAGGCCTTCGTCTGCCCGGCCTCGGCCCGCGTCCAGCGCGCGGCCCAGGCCGTGACGCCCACGTCGCCGAACACGTTGCCCAGCGTGCGGGAGAAGTCCGGGAAGGTCTCCACCGCGATCAGCAGCGGCAGGAGGTCGAGGGGCAGGCCCATGGCCATGGAGATCGGCACCAGGGTGGTGAAGAAGGTGATCGAGCTCGCCACCCCCACCGCCGCCAGGCTGACGAGCACCGCCACCAGGATCCCCGCGGCGATGTGGCCGGGATCGAGCTTCACGCCGTAGACGTGGGCGACGTAGAGGGCGACGGCGATGTTGCCGGCCGGGCTGGTGATGCGGAACAGCGCCACCGCCATGGGCAGGACCAGGCCGCGGACCCGCGCGGGGACGCCGATCTTCTCGGTGGCCTCCAGCATGACCGGCAGGGAGGCCAGCGAGGACTGGGTGGAGATCGCCATGGCGCCCACCGGGATCAGGGCGCCGAACAGAGGGCCCGGCGGGACGCGGCCTCCGACCAGGGCGACCACCAGGCCGAGCACCCCGGCCAGCAGGCACATGATCGAGACGACGATGATGTAGTGGCCGAGCACGCCCACCGCGCCGAAGCCGGTCTTGGCCCCGACCACGAAGGCCAGGAAGAAGACGCCGAGCGGGCCCAGCCACAGGACCCAGTGGACGATCCGCATCATGGTCGCCTGCACCGCGTCGAAGAACCGGAACAGCACGTCGCGGCGGGCTTCTTCGAGTTGGGTCGCGGCGATGCCGAACACCAGGGCGAACACCACCAGCGAGGCCATGTTGCCCTCGGCGGCGGCCTTGACCACGTTGGCGGGCACGAAGGAGCGCAGCCACTCGGCGAAGGGCGGCGAGGCCGGGATCGCCTTGGCCGCGCCATGAGCGGCGGCGCGCAGCGCCTGGGCGGCGGCGGCCGGGGCGGACCAGACCTGCAGCAGGGCGATGGTGGCGACCACCGCCACCACCGTCGACAGCAGCAGCAGGGCGCCGAACGCCAGCAGCACCTTGCCCGCAAACCCGCCCGCCCGGACCGTGCCGGCCAACTGGGCCACGCCGACCACCAGGAGGGCGAAGACCAGCGGAATGATGGTCATCCGAAGCGCGTCAAGCCACACCCCGCCCAGCGCGTCGGCGGTGGAGACGATCTGATCCTGGGCGGCCAGGTGGAGGCCCGGCAGCGAGGCGCCCAGCGCCAGTCCGGCGATCAGGCCGGCCAGGATGCGCGTGGTGAGCGTGTTGATTTTCATGCGGGGGTCCGCGCCGGGGGGGCTCTAGATCGCCACGGCGGGGCGCAGCGGATTGGGGCCGTAGCGGTTGGTCCCCGCCTCCCCCGGCATGGCGCCCAGCTCAATGGCGGTCCAGATCAGCACCAGGGCGAAGAGGAAGTCGAAGAAGGTGTCCGGCCGCGGCCAGACCGCGACCACCGCGAACAGGATCAGCGCCGCCCACCAGCCGGACCGGCCGCGGTCGTGCAGGCGCTTCGACAGCACGCAGCAGCCGCAGAAGAACAGCCCCGGATAGACGAACCAGCCGGTCAGCCAGTGCAGGGTCGGCGGGATCGCCTCGTAAAGCGCGGCGATGACCAGGAGCGTCGCGGCGGCGATCAGCGACGGGCCGCGCGGGGCCCGCCCCGCCGCGGAGAAGAACAGCTCGCCCCAGTCCATCTGCCCGTTCATGCCGGCCCCCTGACTCGGCCACTATAGGGTGGGACGGCCGTCACGCGAACTCGACCAGCACCTCGTCGGCCGCGACGCTGTCGCCGGCGGCCGCGTTGACGGCTTTGACCACCCCATCGCGCTCGGCGCGGATGATGTTCTGCATCTTCATCGCCTCGATGACCGCCACGGCCTCGCCGGAGCGGACCTCCTGGCCGACCTTCACGTCGAGGGTGACGACCAGGCCCGGCATCGGGGAGAGCACCATCTTGGAGGTGTCGGCGGCCTGCTTGGGCGGCAGCTTCTCGTGCAGCTCGGCGGTCCGCGGGGTGAGCACCAGGACGCGGCCCTGCGCGGCGCGGTGGCGGATCACGAAGCCCTCGGCCGCGGGGCGCACCTGGGCGGTGAACCGGCGGCCGTCCAGCACCCCGCGGAAAGTCGGCGCGCCGGGCCGCCAGGCGACGTCCTCCAGCCGCAGGGAGCGGCCGTCGTCCAGGAACTCCACGGCGAAGGCGTTCCCGCCGTTGGTCACCCGGACCAGGCGCTTGTCGCCGTTCTCGATCACCACCCAGTCCTGGCGCAGCAGTTCGGGCGCGGCGCGCTGGGTGATCACACGGTGCATGGCGCAGCCCAGCGCCGCCATCAGGTCGCGCTGGAAGGCGGTGGGGACCGTGCCGTGGAAGCCGTCGGGGAACTCGTCCTTGATGTAGTTGGTGGAGAGCTGGCCCGAGCGGAACCGCTCCTGGTCCATGACCGCGGCCAGGAACGGGATGTTCTGCCCCAGGCCCTCGATGTGGAAATCCTCCAGCGCCCGGCCCATGGCGTCGATGGCCGCCTCGCGGGTCTTGGCCCAGGTGGAGAGCTTGGAGATCATCGGGTCGTAGAACATCGAGATCTCGTCGCCCTCGCGGACCCCGGCGTCGTTGCGGACGATGGCCCCGCCGACATCGCCCTCGGCCGGCGGATCGTAGCGGACCAGGCGGCCGATGGAGGGCAGGAAGCCGCGGTAGGGATCCTCGGCGTAGATGCGGCTCTCGATGGCCCAGCCGTCGATCTTCAGGTCCTTCTGGCCGAACGGCAGCGGCTCGCCGGCCGCCACGCGGATCATCTGCTCGACGAGGTCGACCCCGGTGATCAGCTCAGTGACCGGATGCTCCACCTGCAGGCGGGTGTTCATCTCCAGGAAGAAGAAGCTCTTGTCCTGGCCGGCCACGAACTCGACGGTGCCGGCGCTGTCATAGCCGACGGCCTGGGCCAGGGCGACGGCCTGGGCGCCCATGGCCGCGCGGGTCTTGGCGTCCAGCAGCGGGCTCGGCGCCTCCTCGATGACCTTCTGGTTGCGCCGCTGGATCGAGCACTCGCGCTCGAACAGGTGGACCACGTGGCCATGCTTGTCGCCCAGCACCTGGATCTCGATGTGGCGCGGGCTCTCGATGAACTTCTCGATGAAGATGCGGTCGTCGCCGAAGCTGGCCTTGGCCTCGGCCTTCACAGCCGGGAAGCCCTCCTCGACGTCCTTGCGATTCCAGGCGACGCGGATGCCCTTACCGCCGCCGCCGGCCGAGGCCTTGATCATCACCGGATAGCCGATCTCCTCGGCGATCTTGATGGCATGCGCCGTGTCGTCGATCTCGCCGACGTGGCCGGGCACCACCGAGATGTTGGCCCTGGTGGCGAACTTCTTGGACTCGATCTTGTCGCCCATCGCCTCGATGGCGTGCGGGTTGGGGCCGATGAACACGATGCCCTCGGCGGCCAGCGCGCGGGCGAAGGTGGCGTTCTCCGAGAGGAAGCCGAAGCCGGGGTGGACGGCCTGGGCGCCGGTGCGCTGGCAGGCGTCGATGATCTTCGAGGCGTCCAGATAGGACTGCGCGGCCGGCGGCGGGCCGATGAACACCGTCTCGTCCGCCATCTCCACGGCGAGCGAATCAGCGTCGGCCTCGGAATAGACGACCACGGTCGCTATCCCCATCTTGCGGCAGGTCTTGATGATCCGGACGGCGATCTCGCCCCGGTTGGCGATCAGGATCTTTGAAAACATCTACTGGGGCGTCTCTTCCTCACGGGCCGGCGGGACCTTAGATTGACGCCCATGAGCACGCCAGCGGTCTCCCCCTCCGGTTTCGACCTGTCCCCGCCTGACGCCGAGGAACGCAAGCGCCTCGAAGCCTCGCTCACCCGCGAGGAGGCCGAGGTGTTGCTGCACCACGGCACCGAGGCGCCCTTCTGCGGCGGCCTTTTGGATCAGAAGGACAACGGCGTCTACGGCTGCCGACTCTGCGGCCTGCCGCTGTTTCGGCACAAGACCAAGTTCGAGAGCGGCACGGGGTGGCCCTCTTTCTGGGCGCCCTTCGACGAGGCGCACGTGAAGGCGGTCAAGGACGCCTCCTGGGGCATGGTCCGCATCGAGACCCGCTGCGCCCGCTGCGACAGCCACCAGGGCCACCTCTTCCCCGACGGGCCGCCGCCCACGCGCCTGCGCTACTGCATCAACTCGGTGTCGCTGGAATTCACCCCGGACGGCGGCCACCTGCGCGATCCGCTGGGCCGCGGCGATGACGCCGCCCTGCAGGCCGTCGCCAACGCCGTCTAGCCGACGCCGTCGCTGGGCCGCTTCGGCGGCTCGCGGGCGATGGCGCCCTCGGGCAGAGGATGGCTCGCCTCGGTGACCATCAGCCGGGTGAGGTTCTGGAAGAAGAAGGCCGTCGACCAGCCGACCAGCAGCAAGCCGTCGATCGATTCGATCGAGACGACGACACGCCAGCCGTCCCGGATATGCACGCCCGCCCAGCCGGCGGTCGAATAGGCCCCCAGCGACAGGAAGAGCGCGTACTCCAGGCCGTCGGTGGCGCGGCCCGCCCAGTAGAGGATGGCGTAGCCCCAGATCTCCACCCCGTGGATGACGAAGATCGCCAGCACCATGCCGAGCGGCACCAGGACGCGGTCCACCCGCACCGAGGTGGCGAAGCGCAGGATGTGGAGGCGGGTCAGCTGGATCAGCAGGCTGAGGCCCAGCAGGTGGACGAGCACCGTCGCCGACACCATGCCGGTCGAGATCAACAGTTCGCGCTGGAGGCCGTCCACAGCCGCAGTCTTAAGGGTTCAGGGCGGCGCGAGCCATGGCTGCGATGTCGAGGGCTGCGGTGGCGTCGAAGCCATCCTGCAGACACCAAACCGCGGCGATGGCCGCATGCACCAGCAGCCATTGCAGGAGCCGCTCCACCGGTAGTCGCGCAGCCTCGGCCACGATCCGCGCCTGGCGTTGCATCCGGCCGGGCGCGAGCGCCGTCTCGCCGTCCGGATTGCACAGGATGTTGGCGTAGTCGTAGCCGCGCGGACCGCGAACGCCCTTCGGGTCGATGGCCAGCCAGCCGCGGTCGCCACCGTCGAGGACGTTGGCGTGGTGCAGGTCGCCATGCAGCACGCAGGGCTCCTCGTCAGCCGCGAGTAGGCGCTCGAGCGTGGCCTGCGCGTCGCAGAGCAGCCCGCCCTGCGCGTCGGCCGCCGGCTTGAGCGCGCTGAGCCAGGCGCCGAGCGGCAGGAGGTTGGCGGGCGATTCGGGCCTTGGCGCATGCAGCCGGTCGGCCACCGTGCAGAGGATGCGGCTCGCTTCGTCGTCCTCGCCCGAGCGCGCCATGTCGGCCAGCGAGCGCCGGCCCCCCAGCCGTTCCAGCAGCAGCGCCTCGGGGTCATGCGCCAGGACCTTCGCCGCGCCGTCGCCGGCCCACCAGGCCATGGTCTCGGCTCCGCGGCGATCCTCCGGATGTTTGGAGAGCTTCAGCATGGCGGCGGCCCCACCCTGCCGCACCGGCAGCAGCCAGTTGCCGGCATATGGCGTCTGGAACGGCTCGCCGTCCGGCTGCAGCTCCCAGCGGGCGAGCCATGGCGCGAAAGTTGTGGATGCCTCGCCCATGCGACGATCCGCCCCCAAAGCGTGGCCGGCATTGCGGCGTTAGCCTCCGGCTCGCGTCAAGCCGGAAATCGTCCATGCCGCTCACCCCCGCCCAAGCCCGCGCCCACGCAGACGAGGTGCGCGAGACCAGCGTCACCGTGCTGAAGGGCCTGATCCCCATCGAGACGATCGACACCTGGAACGCCGCCTTCGGGCCGTTGCTGGCCGGCTCGGTGCGCCGCGAGGGCGACAACCCCAACCGCGGGCCGCATCGCTACTACGTCACCCTGCCCTTCCACGGCCTGTGGGCCGATCCGGCGATCATGGACAACGACGCGATCATGGCGGTGGTGGAAGAGCTGGTGGGCGCCGACGGGGTCATGTGCCAGCTGGCCAGCGACACGCCGCTGATGGGCTCCGAGCACCAGGAGCTGCACCGCGACACCCAGCTGCTGTTCCCGGAGAGCGGCGTGGAGACCCCGCCCTACCAGCTGGCGGTCAACTTCCCGCTGATCGACGTCACCGACGACACCGGGCCGATGGAATATGCGCCGGGCACCCACATGCTCTCCAAGGAAGAAGGCATGCGGCGGATCGCGGGAGGCGAAACGCCCCTGGTGCGGGCCTACATGGCCCGTGGCGACGTGATGATCCGCGACGTGCGCCACATCCACCGAGGCACGCCGAACCGCTCCCTGACGCCGCGGCCGATGGTGGTGGCGGGCTATTCCCGCCGTTGGCTGAACCGGCCGGAAGTCAACATCCGCGTGCCGGCCGACGTGCTGGTCGCCCTGCCGGAGCGAGCGCGGCGCTGGCTGCGCCACAACCCGGTGTTCGAGACCCGCGCCGACGCCGACCGCGCGGAGGAGAGCTACCGGGCGTTCGCGTACTAGCGGGAAAGGTCCTCCCCCTGCGCGCAGCGCGCGCAGGGGGAGCATCTGGAGATCAGCGCGACTTGCCGGTGTCCGTACCGGTCGAGCCGTTCTTGTCCTTGGCGCCGGCGTCGACGCCGGAGCCGGGGATGCGGTCGCCAGCGCCCGTCTCGCCGCGCATCTGGTGCTCGAGGACGCTGTCGCCATAGCCGCTGGCCGGCCGGGTCAGCGGGTTGCCGCGATCGACGCGCAGGTTGTTCTGCACGTGGTTCACGCCGGAGATGTCCTCGATCACCCGCTCGGCGCGGTGCTTGGCCTCGCGGCTGTTCACCGTGCCGGAGAGCGTCACCTCGCCGCCGGAGACCGAGATCGAGATGTTGGTGGCGTCGAGCCAGGCATCGTCGGTCAGGCGCTCATGGGCTTCGTCGTTGATCCGCTCGTCGGCCCGCTTGTAGCCCTTGGGGCCCATGCCGCGGAAATCGCGACCCTCGCCGCGCCGCTCGCTCTCGCCGCCGCCGAACCAGGAAGCGACCCGCTCGCCGGCCCGGCGCATGAGGTCGCCCGCCTCGTGACCGCCGCGCTCCCACCGCTCGCCACGATCATGATCGGGCCGCCGGCCGCGGGACAGGTCGCCCGCCCCGAACAGGCTGTTCTCATAGTCCTCGCTGAAGTGGCCGCGGCGGTGATCGGCCTGGCGGTCGCGCTCGGCGTCGTAGCCGCGCGGCACCTCGCCGTACTCCACGCCGCCCTGGCCATATTCCTGGCGGTAGAGGCGCTCGCGCCCGGCGTCGCCGTAGTAGCGGCCGCCCTGGCCGGACCTGCCTTGACCCTGGCCTTGACCCTGGCCGTGGCTCTGCTGATAGCGCTCGGCGCGGCCTTCGGCTTCGTACTCGCCCTGCCGCATGGCCGGGCTGACGCCGCGGTAGTCGCGGTCCTGCCAGTTGCCGGCGCCCTGACTTCCGCCGCGACCGCCGGCGTAGCCTTCGCCGCCCTCGCCGCCGTAGCTCATACCGGTCTCGCGCTCGCCGAACACCCGGTCGCGATCGGGGCCGGAGCGCCGCGCGGCGAAGGAGGTTTCATAATCCTCGACCGACCCGCCGAAGCTGCGGTCCTCACCGCCCTGGAAGCGACGCGGGTCGCCACGGCCCATGTCTTCCGAGCTGCGCCGATCGCGCTCCCGCCAGCGGCGATCGCGTTCGTCCATCCATCTGTCGGCCATGTGGCTAACCTCCGTCGTTCTGCTTGGGCTTCGGGCGCAGCACGCCCTAGCGGCACAACACGGGGGGTTGGACGGGGGTTCCGGGAACCTACAGCGGAATGTTGTCGTGCTTCTTCCAGGGATTGGTCAGCTGCTTGCCCTGCAGGTTCTTCAGCGCCTTGACGATGCGCCGGCGCGTGCCGTGCGGCATGATCACGTCGTCGATGTAGCCGCGGGCGGCGGCGACAAAGGGGTTGGCGAAGCGGGCCTTGTACTCGGCCTCGGCCTCGACGAGCTGCTCGGGCGACTGGTTGCGGAAGATGATCTCCACCGCGCCCTTTGAGCCCATCACCGCGATCTCGGCGGTCGGCCAGGCGTAGTTGACGTCGCCGCGGATGTGCTTGGAGCTCATCACGTCGTAGGCGCCGCCATAGGCCTTGCGGGTGATCAGCGTGATCTTCGGCACGGTGGCCTCGGCGAAGGCGAACAAGAGCTTGGCGCCATGGCTGATCAGGCCACCCTGCTCCTGCTTGGTGCCGGGCATGAAGCCGGGCACGTCGACGAAGGTGATCAGCGGGATCTCGAAGGCGTCGCAGAAGCGCACGAAGCGGGCCGCCTTGCGCGAGGCGTCGATGTCCAGCACCCCGGCCAGCACCTGCGGCTGATTGGCGACCACGCCGACCGGCATGCCGTCGAGGCGGCCGAATCCGATGATGATGTTCTTGGCGTAATCCGGTGAAATCTCGAAGAAATCGGCTTCGTCCACGACCTTGAAGATCAGCTCCTTCATATCGTAGGGCTTGTTGGGATTGGCCGGGATCAGGGTGTCGAGCGACGGCTCGTCGCGATAGGGCTCATCGAAGCTCTCGCGCACCGGCGGCTTCTCGCGGTTGGAGAGCGGCAGGAAGTCGATCAGCCGGCGGACCTGGGTCAGGGCCTCGAGGTCGTTGTCGAAGGCCCCGTCGGCGACACCGGACTTCAGCGCATGGACACGGTAGCCGCCGAGGTCCTCGTGGGTGACGTCCTCGTGGGTGACCGTCTTCACCACCTCGGGGCCGGTCACGTACATGTAGCTGGTGTCCTTCACCATGAAGATGAAGTCGGTGATCGCCGGGGAATAGACGTCGCCGCCGGCGCAGGGGCCCATGATCACGCTGATCTGCGGGATGACCCCGGAGGCCAAGGTGTTCTCGAGGAAGATGTCGGCGTAGCCTGCCAGGCCGTCGACGCCCTCCTGGATGCGCGCCCCGCCGGCGTCGAACAGGCCGATGATGGGGGCGCCCACCTTCATCGCCTGGCGCTGCACCTTGACGATCTTCTGGGCGTGGGCGTTGGACAGCGAGCCGCCGAACACCGTGAAGTCCTTGGAAAAGACGAACACCACCCGGCCGTTGATCCGGCCCCAGCCGGTGACCACGCCGTCGCCCGGCACCCGCTGGTCGGCCATGCCGAAGTCGGTGGCGCGGTGCTCGACGAACATGTCGAACTCCTCGAAGGAGCCTTCGTCGAGCAGCAGGTCGAGGCGTTCGCGGGCGGTGAGCTTGCCCTTGGCGTGCTGGGCGGCGATCCGCCGCTCGCCGCCGCCCTGGCGCGCGGTTTCGCGCCGCCTTTCGAGCTCTTCCAGGATGTCCTTCACGCAGCGCCCCTTCACGGATCCGTCGCCGAAGGGGTAGTCGCGCCGCTAACCGCGCGCAAGGTCACGCCGCGGCATGGGATCAGGCGTAGAGGCCGCGGCGGCTCCAGGTCGCATTCGAGCCCGCCGCCTGGAACGCGGCCATGTCGGCCTGGACGGACTGCAGGATGGTCATGGCGACCTGGCCCTGGATGACGGTCCGCTGCGCCTGAGAGGCCGCGGCGGCCGCGGCGAAGGCGCTGCGGCCCCGTTCCGAGGCGGCTTCGTCGGCGAGCTGGCGCGCCACCAGGGCGGCGGCCTTGGCCGGCAGGGCCGAATCGAGCGGCGGCGGCCGCCGGACCGGCGGCTGGACCAATGGCGGCTGCACGACCGGCGGTTTGACCACTGGCGGCTGCACGACGGGCGGCTGCACGATGGGCGGTTGCACGACGGGCGGCGGGTCGATGACCGGCGGCTTGTGGCCATGGTCATCATCCTCGCCGTGGGTCGGTTGCGGATCGACGTGCGGAGGGGTGACGGGCGGAAGGGTGACGGGCGGAAGGGTGACGGGCGGCAGGACCACCGGCGGATTGTGGCCGTGTTGGTCGTCTTCGCCGTGCGTGGGTTGCGGGTCGACGGCCGGCTTGGCGGCCTTGTCGGAGGCGTCCTGAGCCTTGGGGTCCGCCTTGGGCGCGACCTTCTCCACCTCGGACTGGGCCTGGATCAGCACCGCCAGGGCGCTGGAGGCCACCGGCTGGACCTGCGGCGCGGGGATCTTGGCAGGCGGCGCCGGCGGCGTCGGCGTCGAAACAACCCGTTGGGCGTCGTCAGTCTGGGCGGCCACGGGCGTAGCGGCGCGTACCGTCGTGGGACGCTCGGTGGTCTGGATGCTGAGAGCGGTGATCTTGCTCATGCCGGCCTCCGTTCCGTTTCGGCACGATCGCCGAAACTTCACGGGGCAAGGCGCAAACCGCGGGCCAGACCCGGTTTGGGGCCGCGTTTTCGGGCGCGTTCCGGCGCCGCCTCAGGGTTGAGCGACCCCCCGGAACCAGCGCTCCAGCATCAGGGCCTCGGTGCGCAGGCGCGTCACGCGCTCGGCGGCCTCCTCGTCGACGCCCCACTGCTCCTCCTGCCAGGCCTCGTCGAGGCGGGAGAGCTCAAACGCCTGCTCGCCGGTGAGCCAGCCGCGCTGCAGGGCGAGGCTAAGGATCGCCGAGCCGAACAGGGCCGCGCCGAAGGCCAGGCCGGCGAGGCCGAAGTTGTCCTGCGCCAGGGCGATCTCGCGGATCTGTTGCAGGGTGGCCTCCGGCTGGGCCTGGTGGACCACGCCCGCGGCGCGGATGAAGGCGAGCTTGGCCTCCGCCTCGATGCGCTCCAGTACCGGGGCCCAGTGCTGTTGCTGGCGGTGGACCAGCGCCTGGGGCGCCTCGGCCCAGTAGCAGAGCAGGTCGGAGGCGGCGTAGCCGGCCACCACCTCGGCCGTTTCGGCCCGCGCCGACGGGATGGATTCGATGGCGGTGTTGGCGAGCCGGGTGGCGTGCATCTGGGCGACTTCCAGCACCTCGCCCTGGGCGGCCCATTCCTCCGCCACCTGATCGGCGAGCAGCCTGGTCGGCAGGACCAGGCGGCCGCCGTGCGGCGTGCGCACGGAGCGGCCGTCCAAATGGATAGCGAAGCCGCCGTGCTCCGGCGCCACCTCTACCGCCTTGTAGAAGCGGCGGGGCTTTTCGATAGGCTCGCGGTATCCTTTGCCCACCTGGGTCTCCGACGCCACGACGGATCGGCCGCGGCTGCGCGTGGAATGGCCATGAAGACGCGCCGTTGCAAGGATCAGCTCCGTGGCCGCCGCAGATCGTGACCTGAAAGGCGCCATCGCCGCCACCCGCTTCGGGCTCGGCGCGCGGCCGGGCGAGATCGCCGAGGCGAGCCGCGACCCGCAGGCCTGGCTGAAGGTCCAGATCCGCGCCGAGGGTGCGGAAATCCCTCGCAGCAACGACGAAACCGCCGCGCGGCGCATCGCCGACCTGCGCGAATTCCAGCAGCAGCGGCAGATGGCGAAGCGCGAGGTCGCCAACGGCCAGGCCGGGCCCGAGGCCCGCGACCCGGTGAAGCTCGCCCAGAAGATGCTGCGCGACGACACCCAGGGCGACTTCCTGGCCCGCGTGCAGCTCGCCACGGCGACGGAGGCCAGCTTCCGCGAGCGCTGGGCGCTGTTCTGGACCAACCACTTCACCGTGGCGGCCAAGAACCTGCAGACGGCCACGGTGGTGGGGCCCTACGAGGCCGAGGCCATCCGGCCGCACGTGTTCGGCCGCTTCGTCTCGCTGCTGGGCGCCGTCGAGACGCACCCGGCGATGATGATCTACCTGGACCAGGTGCAGTCGGTGGGGCCGAACAGTCCGCTGGCCCAGCGCACCAAGGACATCGGACGGCGCGGCGTGGGCGCCCAGCTTCAACCGGCCCCGCGACGCGAGCTGGGCCTCAACGAGAACCTCGCCCGCGAGATCATGGAGCTGCACACCGTCGGCGTGCGCGGCGGCTATAGCCAGGGCGACGTCACCGAGTTCGCCCGCGCCATGACCGGCCTGTCGATCGGCGGCTTCCGGGGGCCTGACGGCCAGATCGGCGAGCCACTGTTCCGCGACGTCGCCCACGAACCGGGCGAGCGGACGGTGATGGGCGTGCGCTACCGTCAGGGCGGCAAGGACCAGGCGGCGGCGATCCTGGCCGACCTGGCCGAGAAGCCGCAGACCGCGCGGTTCATCTGCGCAAAGCTCGCCCGGCACTTCGTGGCCGACGATCCACCACCGGCGCTGACCGCGCGGCTGGAGAAGGCCTGGATGCGGTCCGGCGGCGACCTTTCCAAGGTGGCCGAGGCGCTGATCGAGGCGCCGGAGGCGTGGGCGCCGCAGCCCACCAAGTTCAAGACGCCCTACGAGTTCATCGTTTCCAGCTACCGCGCCGCCGGCGGCCAGCCGCAGGGGTTCGGGCAGGTGGGGCCGATCCTCACGGCGCTGGGCCAAAAGCCCTTCGATCCCGGCTCGCCCAAGGGCTGGAGCGAGGACGCCGACGCCTGGGCCGCGCCCGACGCCATCGTCAAGCGCATGCAGTTCGCGCAGGGCTTCGCCGCCCAGGCGGTGCAGGGCCGCGATCCCAAGAGCCTGGCCGCCGACGCCCTGGGCGCGCGGCTGACGCCCGCCACCGCGACCGCCATCGCCCGGTCGGAGAGCCGCCCGGAGGGGTTCGCGCTGCTCTTGATGTCCCCGGAGTTCCAACGCCGATGACCGCTTTCAACCTCTCCCGTCGCGGCGCGCTGGCCGCCGCCGGCGCCTTCGGCCTCTCCCTGCAGCTCCTGGCGACCCAGAGCTTCGCCGCCTCGGAGGGCGGCCTGGCGGCGAAAAAGTTCATCTTCGTGATCTGCCGCGGCGGCATGGACGGGCTGACCGTCGCCCCGCCGGTGGGCGACCCGGACTATGCCGGCCTTCGCGGGCCGATCGCGCTCCGCGACGAGGCCCTGAAGCTCGACGGGACCTTCGCCCTGCACCCGGCGCTGGCCGCCACCTATGCCCTGGCCAAGGCCGGCGAGGCGCGCATCGTGCCGGCCGTGGCGACCGCGGACCGCGCCCGCTCGCACTTCGAGGCCCAGGACGTGCTGGAGAGCGGAGCCGCCCAGGTCTACGGCGCCTCCTCCGGCTGGCTGAACCGCACGGTGGAAAGCCTCGGCAAGGTCCGCAAGGTGAGCGCGCTCTCGGTCGGGCCCACGGCGCCCTTGGTGCTGCGCGGAAAGGCCCCCTACGCCTCCTGGTCGCCGGGACGGGTCGTCGACGGCTCGGCCCGGCTGCCGAGCCTGCTGCAAGACCTCTACAGGGACGATCCGCTGCTCGGCCCGGCCCTGGCGCGCGGCCTCGCCACCGAGGCCATGGCGCAGGAGGCGATGACCAATGTCGCCCAGATGGCGCCGGCCCAGGCCGCGGCGGCCCCCGCCGCCATGACCCAGCCGGGCGCGCCCGTCCCAGGGGCGCGAACGCTGCAGCAGCAGGGCCAGACGGCCGCCCGGCAGCTCGGCGAGACGCTCGCCGGGTTCATGCGCGAGCCTGGCGGGCCGCAGATCGCGGCGATCTCGCTGGACGGCTTCGACACCCACGCCAACGAGGGCGGGGCCCAGGGCCAGCTCGCCACCCGCCTCGCCTACCTCGACGCGATGCTGGGCGGGATCCACCAGGGCCTCGGGCCGGAGTGGAAGAACACCGTGGTTGTGGTGGCCACCGAGTTCGGTCGCACGGCCCGCGTCAACGGCACCGGCGGCACCGACCACGGCACGGCCTCGACGGCCCTGCTGCTGGGCGGCGCGCTGAAGCCCGGCGGCATCGTCGGCGACTGGCCGACCTTGAAGACCTCGGCGCTGTTCGAGAACCGCGACCTCGCCCCGACCTTGGACATGCGCGGCCTGTTCAAGGGCCTGCTCGCCGACCACCTGGGCGTCGAGCGCGCGGCGCTGGATACCGCGGTGTTCCCCGACAGCGCGGCCGCGAGGCCGGTGACGGGGTTGGTCTAGTCCCCAGGATGTTACCGCTTCTTGCGCCGGGCGAAGGGCTCGGGATCGGCTTCGCGCTCGTCGAAGCCGAAGCGTTCGAAGCCGGCCTTCATCTCGCGGCTGACCGGCGCCTCGAGGATCAGCAGCCCCCGCGAGGGGTGCGGAATGCTCAGCCGGCGCGCGTGCAACTGCAGCTTCAGCTCGCCCGACAGCTCGCGGGAACCCTCGGTGTTGTATTTCGGATCGCCGAGGATCGGGTGGCCGATGGCCAGCATGTGGGCGCGCAGCTGGTGGGTGCGGCCGGTGTGCGGCCACAGGGCCATCCAGGCCACCTTGTCGGCGGCGCGGGCCAGGGTCACGAATTCGGTCTCGGCGGTCTCGGCGTCGGGGTCCTTCGGGTCGGCCGGGGTCATCAGCTCGCGGTCGCCGACCCCGCGCTTGACCAATGGCAGCTCCAGCACGCCCTCCGAGGGCTTCGGCAGGCCCGCGACCAGGGCCCAGTAGTGCTTCTCCGTGCGCCGCTTGGCGAAGGCCCCGGCCAGCTTGGCGGCCGCGCCGGGCGACTTGCCGAGCACCAGGACGCCGGAGGTGTCGCGGTCCAGCCGATGGACCAGCCTGGGCCGCTCCAGCCCCTCGCCCCAGGCGGAGAGCAGGCGGTCCACATGCTGCTTGGTCTTGGTGCCGCCCTGGACGGCGAGGCCGGAGGGCTTGTTGATCGCCAGCACCTCCTCGTCCTCATAGATCACCAGCGACTTGGCGAAGGCGGCGTCGCGGCTGTCGATCTTCTCCCGCTCGCCGCGCACCGGGGCGTCGGGCAGCGGCGGGACGCGGATCTGGTCGCCTGGGTCGACGCGGGTCTCGGGCTTGGCGCGGCCGCCGTTCACCCGCACCTGGCCGGAGCGGATCAGCTTGGCGAGCTGGCCCTGGCTGAGGTGCGGCCAGCGCCGGCGGAACCAGCGGTCCAGGCGCACGGCCTCCTCGCCTTCGCCGACAGTGATGGTGCGGACTTCCCTCATGGGCGGCCTTATGGGGCGCAGCGGCCCAATCCGGAAGGCTAGATCGCCCGGCCGCCGATGGAAGCGCGTACGCCGCGGGCGTCATAGACGTCCTCGCCGGGCGGCCGGGGGCCCCGGCCCATGAGGACTTCCAGGCTCGCTTGCAGGGCCGGCCCGCCGCTCAACGGAAAGCCGGTGCCGACGCCGACCCCGGTGGCGGAGTGGCGGCCGAAGCTCATCCCGCCGACGCCGAGGCCCACGGATGCGCCGCCGTAGCCGGTCTGGCGGACGGAGCGGTCGACGATCCGGAACCAGTCATAGCCCTCGGCGAGCGCCAGGTCGGCGGCGCGCAACAGGGCGTAGTCCTGCACCTGCGCCTCCGGCGCGCCGGGGCCGCCCTGGAAGGTCACGCGGTAGCGGCCGGGCTCGATGCGCAGCTCGGAGAAGCCCACCGCCCCCGGTCCGCCGGCCGGCTGGAAGTGGGTCGGGGTGGCGCAGGCGGCCAGGGACAGGCAGGCAAGGGCGGCGAGAAGCGTGCGTTTCATGGCTCATCTCAAACGGACGTCCCCTCAGCGACGTTCCGCCAAGCCGAGCGCCGCCGCAAGGGCGCGCATGTCGGCGGGGACATCGGCCTCGATACGTTTCGTCCCCCCAGCCGGATGCGGGAAGCTGAGCGCTGCGGCGTGCAGCATGAGCCGCGGGACCGGGTGGCCGGCCACCACCAGGGCTCCGCCGTAGCGGGCGTCGCCGGCGATGGGACGGCCGATCGAGGCCATATGGACGCGCAGCTGGTGCATGCGGCCGGTCTCGGGCGACAGCTCGACCAGGGCCGCGCCGGGCGCCTCGGCCAATGTGCGGTAGCGGGTCTTGGCGGCCTCGGCGTCGGCGTGGTCGGGCGGGCAGACGCGCATATAGGCCTCGCGGCCGATCTCCTCGCGGCGCAGGGCGACCTCGATGGCGCCGCCCCTGGGCTCCGGCGCGCCGGGCGTGACGATGGCGCGGTAGGTCTTGTGGATCTTGCGGGCCATCATCGCCTTGCCGAGGAAGCCCGCGGCCGGCTTGGTCTTGGCCGCCAGGATCACCCCGGAGGTGTCGCGGTCGAGCCGGTGGATCAGCCGCGGCCGCGCCTTGCCCGGCTTGGCGAAGGCCCAGAGCAGCTCGTCCAGGGTATGGACCGCGATGCGCCCGCCCTGGCTCGACAGGCCGGCGGGTTTGGCGAGGCCCAGCAGCTCGGCGTCCTCGTAGATCACCAGCCCGCGCACGAAGGCGACCTCGTCGGCCGTCAGGGTCACGGATGCGGGTTCGGCGCGGGCCTTGCGCGCCGGCGCGCGGCTCAAGGCTCGCCTCGTTTGGGCTTGTTCCGCTGCGTGCGGATCGCCGCCCAGCGTTCCAGCCGCTCCTTGATGCGGGCCTCGGAGCCCTCGCCCTTCGGCTGGTAGAAGTTTTGCCGGTCCATCTCGTCGGGGAAGTAGTCCTGGCCGGAGAACCCCTCCTCCGCCTCGTGGTCGTAGGCGTAGCCCTTGCCGTAGCCGAGGTTCTTCATCAGCCGCGTGGGGGCGTTGAGGATGTGCTTGGGCGGCATCAGGGAACCGGTCTCCCTGGCGGCCCTCATGGCCGCGCCGAAGGCCTTGTAGATGGCGTTGGACTTGGGCGCGGTGGCGAGGTGCACCACCGTCTGGGCGAGCGCGATCTCGCCCTCTGGGCTCCCCAGGAAGTCGTAGGTGTCCTTGGCGGCGTTGGCGACCAGCAGGGACAGCGGATCGGCCTCGCCGATGTCCTCCGCCGCGGCGCGGATCAGGCGGCGGGCGATGAACAGCGGATCCTCGCCGCCGGCCAGCATGCGAGCCAGCCAGTAGAGCGCCGCGTCCGGGTCGGAGCCGCGGATCGATTTATGCAGGGCCGAGACGAGATTGTAGTGCTCCTCGCGGTCCTTGTCGTAGGCCGGCGCGCGCTTCTGCAGCACCTGGCCCAGGTCCTTGGTGGCCAGCGGCCGGGCCGAGCCGATGTTGAACAGGGTTTCGGCGAGCGTCAGCAGGTAGCGGCCGTCGCCGTCGGCGAGCACGATCAGGGCGGCGCGGGCCTCGGGCTCCAGCGGCAGGGGACGGCCCTCGAAGGCCTCGGCCTTCTTGAGCAGGATCTCCAGGGCCACGTCGTCCAGGCGCTTGAGCACGAACACCTGGGTGCGCGAGAGCAGCGCCCCGTTGAGCTCGAAGGAGGGGTTTTCCGTGGTCGCGCCGACCAGGGTGACGATCCCCTCCTCCACGAAGGGCAGGAAGCCGTCCTGCTGGGCGCGGTTGAAGCGGTGGATCTCGTCGACGAACAGCAGGGTCGATTGCCCGGCCAGACGTCGTACGCGGGCCCCCTCGAAGGCCTTCTTCAGGTCGGCGACGCCGGAGAACACCGCCGAGAGCTGCTGGAACTCATAGCCCGCCTCCTTGGCCAGCAGACGGGCGATGGTGGTCTTGCCGGTGCCGGGCGGACCCCAGAGGATCATCGAGGACAGCCGCTTGGCCTCGGCCATCCGGCGGATCGGCCCCTCGGGGCCCAGCAGGTGGTCCTGGCCGACCACGTCGTCGAGCTTCTGCGGCCGCAGCCGGTCGGCCAGCGGGGACGGCGCCTGCGGGGTCAGGCCGGCGGCTTCGAAGAGGTCAGCCATGGCGAGGGATTAGCACAGACGCCGCACGCCCACCCACCGTGTCATCCCGGAAGGCCGCGCCAGCGGCTTGTCCGGGACCCATCGAGGCCGAGAGTTCGGAAGGAAGCGCGGTGACGACGCTGAGCGCCGAATCAAACCTGGAACGTGCCCGTCACCTCTTGCCCGTCGCGCTCGATGGTGATCCGCCAGACGCCGCCGCCCGCGGCCCCAAGCGCGGTCACCAGATCGCCGACCGTGGCCACCCGGCGGCCGTTGACGGCGCGGATGATGTCGCCGCTCTTCAGCCCGGCCTGGGCGGCGAGGCCCTGGCCGCCGCTCATGATGATCACGCCGGGATTGGTGAAGGGATCGATGCCGATCTGGTCGGCGACCGCCGGCGAGATGTTGACCACCGTGGCGCCCTGCAGGGGATTGCGGCCGTTGATCACCCGCTCGTCGCGCGCGGGGCTGGCGGGCGGCGGCTCGGCGCGCAGCGTCAGGGCCTGGTCGCCGCCCCCACGGCGGACGCCCAGCCGGATCTGGTCGCCCATGCGGTGGGTGCTCACGGCGTAGTTGACGCCGGACGCGTCGACCACCGCGCGGCCGTCCACTGCGGTGATCACATCGCCCTGGCGCAGGCCGGCGCGCGCGGCGGGGCCGCCGGCCCAGACGTCAGCAACCAGCGCGCCCTGGGGCGTGGCGAGGCCGAGGCTGCGGGCGATCTCCGGCGTCACCGACTGCATGCGCGCGCCGGTCCAGGCGCGGACCAGGGAATGGCCGCCGCCGAGCGCGGTCTCCACCACCCGCTTCACCAGGGCCGCCGGGATGGCGAAGCCGACGCCCGAGGAGGTGCCCGAGCGCGAGAGGATGAAGCTGTTGATGCCGATGATGTCGCCGTTCATGTCGACCAGAGGGCCGCCGGAGTTGCCCGGATTGATCGCCGCGTCGGTCTGGATATAGCTCGAGGCCGCGTCGCCCGAGGGATCGGCGGTGCGGTTGAGCGCCGAGATGATGCCGTTGGTCACCGTCTGACCGACGCCGAACGGATTGCCGATGGCCAGCGCTAGGTCGCCCACCTGCAGGTCGCCGGTGTCGTTGATGGCCAGGGCGGGCAGCCGTTCGCCGGCCGGCGGGTCGATCTTCAGCACCGCCAGGTCGGTGCGCGGATCGGCGATCATCACGTGGGCCGGGAACTCGCGCCGGTCGGCCAGCGAGACGGTGATCTCCTGGCCGCCCTCGACCACGTGGTTATTGGTGATGATCACCCCGTCGGGACGGACGATCACCCCGGAGCCCAGCGAGCCCACGGTCCGGTCGCGCGGCGCGCCCAGGCCGAACAGCTCCCAGAACGGGTCCACCTGCTGGCGCACCAGGCGCTTGGAGGAGATGTTGACCACCGCCGGGGCGGTCTTCTTCACCACCGGCGAGAAGGACATGCGCAGCGAGGCCGCGCTGGTGGGAACCGAGCGGGTCGGAGTGGGCAGCGGGGTCTGGGCGACGCTGTTCCCCGAGGGCGAACAGGCGGCGAGCACGATCAAGGCGGGCAGTAGGACGCGAAGGGCGCGCATGAAGGTCTCGGTGGTCTCCGGAAGGGGCTAGGGAGCGGCCTGCACTTTGCCTAGTTTTCAGGCGCAAAAATGGCGGCGGTCAAGCCGGCTGCGGCTCGGCCTTCGGCGGGTGGGCGCGGCCAAAAGCCAGGCCGAAGGCGAGCACCAGCAGACCGCCCGCCAGATAGATCGCGAGGCCGGGCGAATGCAGCGTCGCCTCGTGCCGCAGCGACCAGGCGAAGGTCTCGCCGAACACCAGCGGTCCGATGATCGAGGCGATCCCCTGCAGGCTCTGGTTGGCGCCCTGAAGCTGGCCCTGCTGGTTGGGCGGCACGCGCCGGGTCATCAGGCCCTGCAGCCCGGGCATCAGCAGGCCCGACAGGGCGAAGATCGGCGCGCCCGCGAGGTAGACCCAGCCGTTGGCGGCCAGACCGTACCAGACGAACCCCAGCGCCCCCATGACCGCGCCCAGCAGCACCACCCGGCGCTCGCCCAGCCGCGCCACCGCCGGGCCCACCAGGAACATCTGCACGATCACGCCGAGCACGCCGGTGAGCAGGAAGGTCAGCCCCAGCACCCCCGGCGTCCAGCCGTAGCGGTAGGTGGTGTAGAGGACGAAGATCGAGGGCAGCACCATCTGGGCGAGGTAGAAGAGGAAGCCGACGCCGGCCAGACCCAGCAGGCCTGCATGGGAGCGCAGCAGGCGGAGCGAGCCCAGCGGATTGGCGCGCGACCAGTTGAAGGTCTTCAGCCGCCGCTCGGGCGCCAGCGACTCCGGCAGGATCAGCAGGCCGTAGAACCAGTTCAGCGCCGTAATGATGGCGGCCGCCACGAATGGCAGCCTCAGGCTGTGCTCGCCGAGCAGGCCGCCGAGGGTCGGGCCGATGATGAAGCCGAAGGAGAAGGCCGAGGTCAGCATGCCGAAGGACTTGGCGCGCTGCTCGGGCGGGGTGACGTCAGCCAGATAGGCCCCAGCGGTCGAGAAGCTTGAGGCGGTCATGCCGTTCAGCACGCGGCCGACGAACAGCCACCAGAGGCTCGGCGCGAAGGCCATGAACAGGAAGTCGACCGCCAGGCCGAAGAACGAGATCAGCAGCACCGGCCGGCGGCCGATCCGGTCCGACAGCATCCCGAGGATCGGGCCGAAAACGAACTGCATCACGCCCCAGGTGACGCCAAACAGCACGTTCCATTCCGAGGCCGCGGCCGTGTCGCCACCGGCGAACTGCTTGATCAGGTTCGGCAGGATCGGGATCATGATGCCGAACGACACCGAGTTCATCAGCGCGCTGGCGAAGATGAAGCCGAAGGCCGCCTGGCGGCGCGGCCGCGAGGGCGAGACGCCCGTTTCCGGCGCGGTTTCGCTCATGACTTTTCCTCGGACGTCGCCTGAAACAAAACCGGAACTTCGAAATCAGCGTTACGCAACTTCGCCCAGCGAGGCAAGGTGGGCGCGCCACCATTCGGCCAGGCGCAGCAGCAGGGCCTGATCGGGGAAGCGGTGCCGCGCGGCGCTGTCGGCCGGGACCTGGTCGAAGCCGCGATGCTCGACGCTGACCCGCGTCCCATCCCCGACGGCCGCGAAGCAAACCTCAACTTCCGTGTGAAGATCGAGCGGGAAGTTCGCCTGGCGATAAGAAAACACCAGGCGCGACGGCGGCTCCCAGGCGCCGATGCGGCCGATCTCGAAGACCTTGCCGTTGGCCAAGGTCTCGGTGAGGCGACCGCCCTCGCCGGCCTCGAAGGCCAGCCGGCCCGGGTCGCGCGGCGTGGTCTGGAACAGCCCGTTCGGTCGCCACCAGGCGCCGATCTCCTCGACGAAGGCCTGGAAGGCGCGCTCCGGCGAGGCCTTCACGCGCAGGGCGATGAAGACCTTGGAGGTATTCGGCGAGGCCGCCGCGGCCGTCATTGGCCGCGCTCGAGGTGGGCCTTGAAAGCGGCGAGCTGCTCGCTCCAGAGCCGCTCGGCCTCCTCCAGCCAGCGGATGAGATGCACCATGGGTTCGGGCCTCAGGGCGTAGATGCGAACGCGGGCGTCGAAGGCGGGATGGCTTTCCTCGACGAGGCCGCTTTCGCGCAAGGTCTTCAGGTGCCGGCTCATGGCCGGCG